>JAICEP010000375.1 GCA_025924095.1 Sorangium sp. | reverse complement strand
CCCCCGCGCCGCCGGTCCCCCCCGCGCCGCCGGTCCCCCCCGCGCCGCCGGTCCCCCCCGCGCCGCCGGTCCCCCCCGCGCCCCCGCCGCCGATGCCGGCCGTCGCGCCGGCATCGCCTCCCGCGCCGCTGCTCGCCGCGGTGGTGGAAGCGGTCGTGGTGGTGGTGGCGCCGGTGGTGCCGCTGTCCTGCCCCCCTGAGCCGGAGCCCGATCCCGGAGTCTCCGAGCCGCAATGGAGCGAGGCGGCGACGCTGATCAGGCCCCACGCGCGCGCAGACACCCGTCGTAACCGCATCCGGCGAAGCATGAAGCGCATCTGAAACTCCTGAAGCTCTCTTGGCGGAGCGTTCGTCGGTGTACTGCCTGCGGAGGTCAGCGCACGCACCTCGCGTGCCCCCCCGGGACCAAGCGTCTCGCAGCAACACCGCACGCTCTACCAGAGCGCCGGTGAGGCTGGCTCCCTGTCCTGTCCTCGAACGTCATCGGGAGCCTGTCGTTCCTCGTTTCCCACGTGGATCGGAGCGCCCGCAATCAATCACGGATTGCGCGAATTTCTCGTGGCCGGCTCAGAACATTCTCTTGCAGCGGTAAATTTATGTGAGGAAAGGATATCACGGCTCCACGCGGTCGTGCGCCTGTGCCGTGGAGGGGTCGCCTGTGCGGGCGTCTCCTCCAGCGCCGCCCGCGTGCGCCGCGCTGGGCTCCGGGGCCATCTCCGCGATGCGCGGGGCCTGAGCCTGCGGGGTTACGGCGCGACGCGGTGGGCTTCGTAGATGTCGGCCACGCGGGTCCGTGTCGACGCGAAGAACAGGACGGAGCCGTCCGGTGAGAGGTGCGGATCGGTCTCGCGCTCCCCGGGGAGGTTCACCGGCTCCTCGAGCGGCGCTGCCTCCTCGAACGCCGCTTCGGCGCTTGCGCGTCGTGCCCAGAACAGGTCTCCCCCTCCCGCGCGGCTCGCTCGGAACAGGATCTGCTTGCCGTCGTCGAACAGGAACGGGCCGCCCTCGTCGCCTGGGCCGTCCAGCCCGGCGAGCGGGACGAGCGCGCTCCAGTCGTCCTCCGGGCGTTCGCGCGATGCGATCGCGAGGTACGTCTCCGCGTCCGCGGGCGTGACACCGGCCACGACGTGGAGCCCTGGGGGATCGACGTGAGCGCCCATCACCGTGGCGCCCTCGACGGCGAGGGCGTCCACGTGCACCGGCGCTCCCCACGGGTCGTCCCGGCTGGCGCGCTCGGCGAGCCAGGTGCCCTGCGGCTCGCGCCCGCTGTAGAACCAGATCCGGAGCCCATCCCCGGAGACGCAGGGGGTATCCTCGATGCTCTCGGCCAGGTTGATGTTCTCCACGACGTGCGGCGCGTCCCAGGGCGAGCCCACCCCTGCCCGCCGCGACGTCCAGATGTCCCGGTTCCCGTCGCGATCGGACATGAAATAGATCTCGAGCAGATCGTCCGTGAGGGTCGGGTCCTCTTCCCTTTCGCTGCTGTTGATCTCCGTCACCGCCGTCGGCGCCTCGAACCTCGGCCGCTCCGGCGCGCCCGCGCCGCCCTGCCCGAGCACGCCGACGACGACGTGCTGATCCTCGCACCCCGCCCCGCCGAGCGCGAGCCAGATGCCCCCTGCCCTCGCGATCCCCCGGAGCCAGCTCATCTCTCTCCGCCCACGAGCAGGACTCCGTTCTCCCACGCGCGCTCCCCCCTCTCGACAACGGAAGGCGCCCCCCTCGCGCCTCACCCGAGCCCCGCCTCGCTGGGCGGCCCAGCGGCCTTGTCGTCCGCCGTCAGAAGGGGCACATGGGGAAACCACAGCGCCACGACGAAGCCGATCAGGCCCATGGCCGCGATGATCCAGAACACCGTCGTGAGCCCCGACGTGAGCGCCTCCCCGAGGTGCTGCAGAATCAGCGGATCGAGCTCCTGCGCCCCCTCCGCCGTGAGCATCCTGCTCGCGGCGTCCGCGGGGATCGACGGGTCCGTCGCGAGCTGGGCCGTCAGCACGCCGCCCATGACGCCCACCGCCACCACGCCGCCGAGCAGCCGGGAGAACATCGTGCTCGCCGTGGCGATCCCGCGCTGATCCCACGCGACGCTGCTCTGCACCGCGATGAGCAGCGCGACGTTGGACAGCCCCATGCCCACGCCGAAGACAAGCGTCGTCGCGCGGAGCATCAGCGGCGTGTCGTGCGCCCCGCCGATCGCGAGCGCGAGCCCCGCCGCCGCCGTCACGCCGAGGCCGACCCGGATGAGCGGGCGGAACCCGACCCGGGGGATGAGCCGCCCGCCGATCGCGCTCGCGACCGGCCAGCCGATCAGCATCGGGGCGATGGCGCTCCCGGCGTCCGTGGGGGTGCCGCGGAGCACCCCCTGCACGAAGAGCGGCACGAACGTGATCGTGCCCATCATCGCCCCGCCCAGGATCGCGCCGGCCACGTTGGAGATGAGCATCACCGGGCGCCGGAAGAGCGGCAGCGGGAGCATCGGCTCCGGCGCCCGGCGCTCGACGGCGAGGAACGCGGCGAACAGCGCCACCGCCGCGATCGAGGCGAACACCGTCATCTCCCCGCCGAGCCTCCCCGTCGCGAGGAGCAGCGCGACAACGCCCGCGGACAGGAGCCCGGCGCCGAGGAAGTCGAGCTCGTGAGGTCGCCTGTCGATCCGCTCGTGGAACGCGCTCGCCACGAGCGCGATGGACGCGATGCCGAACGGGATGTTGATGTAGAAGACCCAGCGCCAGGAGAAGTAGTGCACGATGAGCCCGCCCACCATGGGACCGATGATGCCGAACAGCCCCCAAGCGGCCCCGAAGACGCCCTGGATGCGCGCGCGCTCGTTGAGATCGAAGATGTCGCCCGAGATGGTCATCGCCATCGGCTGCATGGCCCCGGCGCCGGCCCCCTGGAGGGCGCGGAAGGCGATGAGCTGCGGCATCGACTGCGCCGCGCCGCTCGCGATCGAGCCGATCAGGAACACGACGATGCCGAAGAGCATGACCGGCTTGCGGCCGTAGATGTCCGAGAGCTTGCCGCAGATCGGCACCAGCACCGACGAGGTGAGCAGGTAGGCGGTGGTGACCCATGCGTACTGGTGAATGCCGCCGAGATCGCCGATCACCGTGGGCATCGCGGTGGCCACAACCGTCGATTCGAGGGCGGCCATGGCGAGCGACAGGATCAGCCCGACGACGGTGAGGGCGCGGTGGGTCTTGCGTTCTGAAGCCATGCAGGTGGCGGAAGATGTGGTGTGGACGAGGCGGCGCGGCAAGCGTGACGCCGCGCGGCGCCGCTCGTCGAGGCGCAGGACGCGGAAGGCGCGCGTCGATCCGCGCAGCGCCCGCCCGCCTACCTGCGCCCTTGCGCCTGCATCCCCAGCGCTCGCCGCATCGCGGCCGTGATCTTCTGGCGGACCTCCCCGTAGCCGGCCCACGGGTCCGCCGGGAGCGCAGCCAGGCGCTCGGGCAGGTTCCTGAGCGTGAATCGGTCCGAGCGCATCTCGGGACCGAGCTCCTCCCAGGAGAGCGGCGCAGACACCGGCGCCCCCGGTCGGGCGCGCGTCGAGTACGCGGCCACCGACGTCGCGCCCCGCGTGTTGCGCAGGTAGTCGATGAAGATCTTCCCCTTCCGCTGCGCCTTCGAGACCGCGATCGTGAACCCCTTCGGGTCGCGCCGCGCGATGTCCCCCGCCAGCGCCTTCGTGAACGCGAGGCACTCGTCCCACCCGCTCGACGGCGCGAGCGGCACCACGATGTGGAGCCCCTTCCCGCCCGTCGTCTTCACGAAGCTCAGGAGGCCGAGCTCGGCCAGGCGCTCTTTGAGCAGGAGGGCAGCCGCGATCACGCGCTCCCATGCCACCGAGGGATCCGGGTCGAGATCGAACACCACCCGATCCGGCCTCTCCAGCCGCGATGTCGTCGAGTTCCACGTGTGGATCTCCAGGATCCCCATCTGCGCGAGCGACACAAGCGCTTCGGCCGAGTCCGCGACGAGGTACTCGCCCGTCTTCGTCTTCTCCTGGATCGTCACGCGCCGGAGCGCGGACGTCCCCCGCACCTGCGCGTGCTTCACGTAGACGCACTCGCTCTCCGCGCCCTCGGGGCAGCGCACAAGCGTGAGCGGCCTGTCCTTCACGAGCGGCACCATCCAGTCGGCGACCGACTCGTAATAGAGGGCAAGCTCGCGCTTCGTGATCCCCTGCGCCGGATACAGCACCCTGTCCGGGTGCGACAGGCGCACCCCGGCGACCGAGGCGCCCTCGCCCTCCTCCGCGTCCCGCGCCGGGCGCGCGCGCGCCCCGGCCTTCTTCCTCGGCACCGCGCGCTCGCTCGCCCTCGGCGCCGCCGCCTTCCTCTTCTTCCCCTTCTCCCCTGCCGGCGCGCTGCCGCACGCCGCGCGGACCCAGCCGGGACCGCGGCCGGGCACATAGGGCGCGTCCCTCCGCTTGGACACGATCCCTTTCAGCGACAGCTGGCACCCTTTCTCGACGACCTCCTCCCACGAGCCCTCGACGTGATCGCCGTAGCGCAGCGCGCCCCCGCCCCGGCTCGATGAGCGGAGCAGCCGCTGCAAGGCCTGCTTCCGCGCCGAGAGCGGGGACGCCATGAGATCGTGGCCCTCCAGGTACAGGAGATCGAAGACGAAATAGACGAGCTCGCCCTCCCGGGGAGCGGCCTTCGCGCTGGACGGCGGCGGGGCCGTGGTGCCGTCGCGCAGGAGCACCGCCACCTCGCCGTCGAGCAGCGCGCTCTTCAGCCCGAGCCCCGCGATCGCCGCGGCGATGGGCTCGAAGCGGCCCTTCGGTTCCTTCCCCTTCTCGTCCACGAGCCGCACGCGCCCGTCCTCGACCCAGGCCATGATCCGTCGGCCGTCGACCTGGATCTCGTGCAGCCACCCCTCGCCCTCCGGCGCCCCCCTCGGCTTCCGCTTCGTCTTGCTCACCGGGAGCCGCTCGGGCAGCTGCGGCCGCACCTTCTGCGGCATCGCCGCCTCGCGCGCGCCCTCCACCCGCCCCGCGACGCGCGCCCAGCCGCCCTCGCCCTCCGCCCCTCGCCCGCCTGCCGCCGCCTGCGCCGGCTTGTGTTCCTTCTCCGCCCGGTTCGAGCGCCACACCCGGTCCCTGGCCGCGGCGATCTCGTCGAGCTGCCTCCCGGTCGCCACGCTCTCGGGCCGGGCCTCCACGACGCTGTACTCCTTCGTGGCGCGGGCCTCCGCGTCGTTCTCCTTGATGAGCAGCCAGCGCCTCCCCTCGTCGTCGTCCCGCCCGCGGGTCCTCACGAGGGTGAAGCCGCCGCGGAGCTTCTCGCCCCGCAGGACGAACTTCAGCTTTCCGGCGTGATAGCCCCTGTGGGGGTCCTCGAGCGGCACCCACGTGCCCCGGTCCCACAGGAGCACTGTCCCGCCCCCGTACTGTCCTCTCGGGATGATGCCCTCGAAATCGCCGTACTCGAGCGGGTGATCCTCGGTGTGCATGGCGAGCCGCTTGACCTCGGGATCGAGGCTCGGCCCCTTCGGCACAGACCAGCTCTTGAGGACGCCCTCGAGCTCGAGGCGGAAGTCGTAATGCAGGTGCGAGGCGGCGTGCTTCTGGAGGATGAAGGTCCGCTCCTCGGCATCGGCGGGCGCGGCAGCGACCTCGTGTCCCCGCGGCTCGGGCGTGAGGGAGAAGTCGCGTTTGCGCCAGTACTCGCGCAGTCCCATGCGCTAGGGTTAGCAGAGGGCTGCGCCTGCTGCAGCCGAGCCGCTGAGGACGCCCGGACCGGGTTCCCGCCCACGTCCTCGGGCCACGAATTCGCACGGGTGACGGAGAAAATGAATCGCATGTCCGGAATGGAAGTCCCCTCGAAGGAGGGTAGGCTGATGGCGACCCTCGAGCGCCTGCTCGAGCTCCCCGCAGCCGACCTCCGGCAATCGCTGAACCAGGCAAGTGAGCTCCTTAGCAGCGCGCTCGACGCCGAAAAGATCGACATCTTCCTCTTCGAGCCGAGCAGGAAGACGCTGCGCGCCCTGGGGACGAGCAACACGCCCCTGGGCCGGCTCCAGCAAGCGCTCGGCCTCGACGCCCAGGCCGTGGCCAACGGCGGCTCGATCGCCGGCGTCTTCACGACCGGAGAGCCCTACATCACCGGGCACGCGGACCGGGAGCCCGGCGAGGTCCCCGGTGTGATCCACGAGCTCGGGGTCCGGTCGCACATCGCGGTCCCGCTCGTCGTCGAGGGCGAGCGGCGGGGGGTCGTCTCCGCGCAGTCCCCGCGGCCGGAGTTCTTCACCGAGGGAGATCTCCGCTTCCTGGGCACGGTCTCGCGCTGGATCGGCGCGCTGACGCACCGGGCGGAGCTCGTCGAGCAGGTCACCACGGCGGCGGTCGCGCAGGGCCGGCGCCAGGCCGCCGAGGAGCTGATCACCGTGCTGGCGCACGACCTGCGGAACTACCTTGGGCCGCTCATGAGCCGCCTCGATCTGCTCCACCGGCGCGCGGAGCTCGGCGCCCGGGACGACGATCTGCGCGACCTCGGCCGGGCGAGCGACTCGGTCGCTCGGCTCAGCCAGCTCATCTCGGACCTGCTGGACGTCGGGCGCCTCGAGCAAGGGCTCTTCGAGATCGTGCCGGCGGCGGTGGATCTGGTCGCCCTGGCGCAGGAGACCGCCCGGACGCTCGGGTCCCCCGGCGTCGAGATCCGCGTCGAGGGCCCGCCGGAGCTCGTCGTCGTGGCGGACAAGGCGCGCGTCCGGCAGGCGCTCGACAACCTCGTCAGCAACGCGGTCAAGCACTCGCCCAGGGGGAAGTGGGTCCTCATCAAGCTCAGCAGCGACCTGCGCTCGGGAACGGAGCACGCCCACATCGACGTGATCGACCACGGCGCCGGCGTGCCGCCGGAGCTCCTCCCCAGGATCTTCGACCGCTTCGTCACCGGCGCGAAGGCGTCGGGGATCGGCCTCGGGCTCTACCTGGCCAGCAGGATCGCCGCCGCCCACGGCGCCACGTTGACCGTGAACTCCCCTCCGGGCGACGGCGCGACGTTCCGGCTAAGCTTGCCTGTGAGCGGACCACCTGATCAAGCGAGAGGTGCGTGACCGGGGTGTGAGCCAGACACCGCTCAGGCTGCCCAGCGCTGCGCGAGCTTCCGCGATCACCTTGCAACCCCGGGCGCGCTCCGCATACAGTCCAGCAACTAGCGAATGGCAGACGACGGGCTGGGGGAAACCGGGCGGCTCAGGGCAGAGATCGCGGCGCTGCAGGCGCGTATCCAGGAGCTGGAGGGCGCGCTGACGGAGCGGTCCTGCGGCCCCGTGGCCGAGGGAGCAGCGCGGCGCGACGCGGCGAGCGCGGACGCTCACGCCGCGCTCGCCGCGCTCGCGTGGCTGCACACGCCGGAGCCAGCGCGGATCCACTGGCGCCCCGATGGCACGGTGACGCGCTGGAGCGATGGTGCCGAGCGCGTCTTCGGCTGGAGCGAGGGCGAGGCCGTCGGTCGGACGCTCCGGGACCTCGTGGCCGCAGATCCCGTGTCCCCCGACGCCGTGCGCGCGCTCCTGCTCGACTGGGCGGAGAACCGGTTCGCCTCGGTCACGAGCGAGGGCAGGACGAAAGACGGGCAGGCGCGCCTCTGCCGGTGGACCCACGGGGTGCTGCGCGACGACCGCGGCGCCGCGCGTGAGATCGCGGCGATCGTCGAGGACGCCAGCGACGCGCCGTGGAGCGAGCACACGCTGCTCGGGCGGCTTCAGCTGCTCCTTCAGCTGGTGGACCACTCGCGCAACTCCATCTTCGTCAAGGACATCGACGGGCGCTATCTCTTCGCCAACCGCGCTCACGCGGAGGTCTATCAGACGCACATCGTCGATGACATCGGCAAGACGGAACATGAGTTGAGCCCCCTGGCCCCCGAGGCCATCGAT
>JAICEP010000374.1 GCA_025924095.1 Sorangium sp. | reverse complement strand
GGTTACGACGCGGGCGGCGCGCTCCAGCTGATCGAGGAGCTCGCGCACACCCCACCTCTCCTGCCGCGCGACCGCGCCTGCCTCGCGCCCGAGGAGCGCAAGGGCAGCGAAGGCGACGCGCGCGCGAGCGTCTTCGCGATCGGGGCCATCCTCTACGAGCTGCTCACGAACGCCAGCGTCGGCCCGGGGATGCGGCGTCCAGCGGACGTGATCCCCGATCTGCCGCCCGCGCTGGAAACCGTGCTCGGCAAGTCGCTCGTGGCCGATCCGAAGCACCGGCCGGCGGACCTCGCCGCCCTCGCGCAGGCGCTCTACCAGATCGTCCCGGCCGCCTCGGTGCAGCCGCCGAGCGCCGATACGTCGCACCTCGACGGCGACGGGGACTTCGAGGTCGACATCAATCTCTCCATGATGCCGCCGAACGGGCACGCAGAGGGGCACATCCCGTCGGCGCCGTCCTTGCCGAGGATCCAGTCGGTGACCGGGGACGGACCGTTCGCTGTCGCGATCCCGGTCAACCAGCCGCCGCGCCTGCACGGCGACGATCCGACGCGCAAGCTCGCGGATCTCAAGGCCGCGCTCGAGTCCGATACGCGGCCGCGGTACGTCGTCATCAAGGACGGCATGGACCACGGGCCGTTCTCGTCCGTGGAGCTGCTCCAGCAGGTCGCGTCCGGCTCCTTCACGGGCGACCAGGTGCTGCGCGACACGTTCTCCAGCGAGGAGCGCGCCATCCAGGACTGGGAGGAGTTCGCGCCGTTCGCCGAGCAGGCGAAGCTGAACCGGGACATCGTCCAGGAGAAGCGCGCGCTCGACGCCGTGGTGTCGGCCGAGAAGCAGGGCACGCAGTACAAGGCGCTGCTCGGGATGGCGCTGATGGGCGTGATCCTCGCCGCGGGCGCGGGCTGGTGGTACCGCGAGCGCAGCCACAAGGAGCAGGAGCTCGCCGTGCAGGGCGCGACCGACCGCATCGCGATCGAGGTCGACGCCGGCCTCGGCAGCGCCAAGGCGGCGCGCCAGGGCGGCGGGGCGCGGCCGAGCGGCGGCGGCAGCTACCCGACGCTCGGCGGCGGGATGAGCTGTGAGGCGGCGCAGGCGCGCTACGTCGAGGAGTACAAGCTGGGCAACAACGGGCCGGCCGATCTCACGGCGGGCGCCTACGGCAACGTGCTCAACCGCGGCACGTACCTGAACGCGTGCGGCGTGCCGTCGACCATGGACGTGAGCGTCTGCGCCGCCGTGCAGAACGGCCGCGCCGTGGGGGTCACCATCACGACGAGCCCGTCGAGCCCGGGCATCGCGTCGTGCATCTCCGGGCAGATCCGCGGGATGTCGTTCCCGTCCCATCCGCGGCTCGATGTGGCGCGGACGACGTTCTCCTCGAAGTAACGGGGGTAGGGTACGGGGGCGCGCGCCCCTCCCCGGCGACCGTGTCCACGCGACCGATGATCCAGATCGAGCAGCTGACGAAGAACTTCGGGGGCATGCCCGTCCTCCGGGGCGTCGACCTCGACGTGCCCGCCGGCTGCCTGTACGGGCTCATCGGGCCGGGCGCCTCGGGCAAGAGCGTGCTGCTCAAGATGATCACGGGGCTGCTGCGGCCGGATCGCGGGCGCGTGGTCGTCGACGGGAAGGACGTGCACGCGCTGAGCGAGCTCGATCTCCAGGCGTTCCGCCTCAAGTTCGGGATGCTGTTCCAGAACAACGCGCTGTTCGACTACATGACCGTCGGGGAGAACATCGCGTTCCCGCTGCGCCGGCTCTACGACCTGAGCGAGGAGGAGATCGAGGAGCGCGTCGCGGAGCGGCTCCGCGTGGTGTCGCTCGCGGGGTTCGAGGACCGGACGCCGGCGGGGCTGTCCGGCGGCCAGAAGAAGCGCGTCGGCGTCGCCCGGGCCACGATCGCGCGGGGCGAGATCGTGCTCTACGACGAGCCGGCGGCGGGGCTGGATCCGGTGACGTCGCAGCGCATCTTCGACCTGCTCCGCGCCGAGCAGCGGGCGATGAACGCCACCGTGGTGATGGTGTCGAGCGACCTCGACCGGCTGCTCACGGTGACGGACCGGGTGGGGATGCTCTACCGCGGGAGGCTCATCTTCGACGGCACCACCGAGCAGGCGAAGGCGAGCGATGATCCGCGCGTGCGGCAGTTCGTGCATGGGTTGACCGAGGGGCCGCTCTAGTCTTCTCGTCCGAGCACCGCTCCAGATCGCAAGACCCGCCAGCGCGGCTGTCAGGGTGGTTGAAGACCATCGATGCCGAGGAAGCAGGGTGTTGAATGGCGGGAGCCGCAATGGATCGCGAACAGGGACACGATTCATTGCCTCTCCTGTGTCCATCGCGCCCCTTGCGGGCTTCGCTCTACGCCGGCGCGACCGGGCCGTCGCCGGCGAAGTGGAACCACTGCGTGGGGTGGGCGCGGACGAAGCGCTCCATCGCGGCCATCATCTCGGACGCGGCACGGTCCCGCTCGGCCTCGGTCGCCCGGCGGGCGAGCCAGATCGGCGGGGCCACGACCGCCTCGTACTCGAGGAAACCCAGGCGGTGCGTGAACACCGGCAGGATCGGCGCGCCGCTCATCGCGGCGAGCGCGATCGGCCCCTCGGGAGCACGCCAGCGGGCGCCGAGGAAGGCGACCTCCCGGCTGCGCATCCCGGGCGGCACGCGGTCGATCTGCATCGCGACGACGCCGCCGCGCTGCAGGTGCTTGAGCAGCGGCAACGCGTCGAGGGGCCCGTCGCCGATGTGCACGACCTGGACGCCGGCGCGCTGCCGCGCCGCATCCTGGATGGCGCGCGCCTCGGCATCCCGTTCGCGCTGCATCGCCAGCATGACCCCCCCAGGGTGCACAACGCCGAGGATCTGGCCGGCAATGTCCCAGCCACCCGTGTGCGCCGTGACGATGAGGACACCCCGGCCAGCCGCAGCACACGCACGGTAATGCTCGACCCCCAGGGAACGCCGCTCCACCGTGTAACCACGGCCGCTCGCGAGCAGCAGCGCCTCGGTGATGCAGCTTCCGTAGGTCGCGAACACCGCGGCGCTGTCGAGCAGGTCGACGAGGCGCGGCCGCGGCCCGCGCACGCGGCGCAGGTTCTCCTCGACGCGACGGCGCAGCTCGGGGAGCGCGGCCGCGAAGAGCACGCCAAAGACCGGAGGGCTGTGGCGCACCCAGGGCTCCGGCCCGCGCGTGACGCCCGCGGCGAGCGCGCGGCGCCAGAAGGCCGAGTCAGGTCGTAAACGGGAGAGGAGAGCTCCGCGCAGGCCAGGCATGAGGCAGGCTATCTACCGCAAACATAACGGCCGAGGGAGAGGCATCGTTGCCCTCCTCGCTCGTCCAAGGCGATTCCGCGAGGAGCCAGGGCCGCTCCACAGGAGCTCCGCAGAAATGAAATAGCGCTCGCCAGGCGGCTCCTTACCGAGAAAACAGGCTCGTGGAGATCAAAGCATTCTGTTACAAGGCCCATTGGCAAGGGGGGTTTCGACATGAATATCCTGCTCGTCGATGACCAGAACGTCGTTCGGGAGGCGCTCGCGTTCGCGCTCGCGTCACAGCCAGGGGTGAGCGAGGTCGTTCAGGCTGGAAGCGGGCAGGAGGCGCTCCGAGCGCAGGAGAGCCGCCGCTGTCAGGTGGCGGTGATCGAGCTCGGCCTCGCCGACCGCAGCGGCGTCGAGCTCATCCGCGAGCTCAAGAGCATCGGAGAGCTCCGCGTCGTCGTGCTCTCGATACACCGGGACGAGTTCCGGGTGGCCGAGGCGATGCGGGCCGGCGCCGACGGATACCTGTCCAAGCAGAGCCGGCTCGCCGATCTCATGGAGGCGCTGCGCACCGTCGTTCGAGGGCGCACGGTCGTGTCGCCGGACGTGAGCGCGGCGATGGTGCGCGCGCTCCAGCGGCGCGACGCCGCCGCCCAGGGAGACATGGTGGCCGCGCTGAGCGACCGGGAGCGGCAGGTGCTCCGCCTGCTCGCCATGGGCAACTCGGCCAAGGAGGTCGCCGCGCAGCTCTCGATCAGCGTGAAGACGGTCGAGACCCACCGCGCGCGCCTCTGCGCGAAGGTGGCGACGCACAGCGTGGCCGACCTGACCCGCCTCGCGGTGCGATCAGGCCTCGTCGAGGCGTAGGCGGCCCCCTCGAGGGCGAGCGCCCGGCGGGCTCCGGGCGCTCCCTCACGGCCCCTACAGCACCGCGGCGCGGCGGCTGCGCCGGCGCTCACGCCGCCGCGGTGGCGGCCCGAGGAGCGGCCCTCAGCGCCGGCAGCGTCTCTCCGATCAACGCCGAGCCGATGGCGAACCCCGAGAGCGTGAGTCGCATGCGGAGCACGTCCAGCATGCCCTGACCATGGAGGACGGTCAGCGTGCTGCGGATATCCCTGCGGCGAACACACAGCTTCTCGACGAGCGTCTCGAGGGTCTCGGCGCGTCCTTCGCGCTGGGCAACGGCAAGCGCCTGCAGGAGGGTTGCGGCTAAAATTTTCTTGTCCATGAGAGCACCCTAGAAAGCGTTCCCGTGAAGTGCCTAATTTTCGGCGATGATTTTTGTGCTGTACCGGGATGTCGCTCGCCGGTTGGATGACGGGCCCTCCCTACTCTGCTCATCCTGCGCCTGAACCCCACTTACCTGTCCCCAGGGAACGCCAGGCCACGATGTGTTCAGGCTGCCGCCATCCCGGGCCCGCCTCCCAGGAAAGACACTCTCGACGGGACGCAAGCACACCGGGGTGGACGAACGTTCATCGGATCCATCTTCTCGAATGGCTCGATGCGTCAGCGAGGCCCAGCGGAGCGCGCCAGGTCGGTCCGGTGCTTCGCGACCCGTGGATGGCCTGCCGCGAGAGCGCGCGGACGCTCGCGCTCGCCGGGCAGTGGATCGGCGAGCCGCCGTGACGTGGAGGCGGAGGGTTACAGCTTGCCCCTGGCGTAGGCCCGCTGGAGCGTGAACCCGGGGGGGCCGGGCGAGAGCTCGAACGCCTCCGGGCGGCCGTCCGGCGCGACCTTGCCGACGAGGCGCATCGTGCCGAGAGAGACCGTGACCGAGCCCGACGCGTCGCGGGCGTACTGGACGTCCACGGGCTTTGTCGGATCGATGGAAGGCATGTATTCCTGCTGCTTGAGGTCGAACGGCCCCTTCTTGAGACGCCGGGCGAGCTCCGAGGCGGTGGCGACAGGCGACGCGAGCCACGCCTTGGCCGAGGGGGTGAACGTCCCCTGGACCTTCTTGCCCTCGACCTCTCCCGAGTACTCGTATTGATAGTTCGTCTTCTGCGACAGCTCGATCCGGTGGTTCGTCTTGCCCCCCTCCGATTCGATCCAGACGCCTCCCTTGAGGCGCCCCTGCGCGTCGATGAGCACGTTCGACGCATCATCCTCGATGTGCAGCGACGTCGGGTCTCGCGGCAGGAGGGTGGCCGCGCGCGAGAGCCATCGCCGCTGGCCGCCCTCGTCCTTGAACAGATCGCTCGTCTCGAAGCCGACAGGGACCTTGCCGATGCGCAGGATCACCGTGTCCGTGTACTCGGATCTCGGCGCAGCGCTCTTCGAGTCGAACGAGTCGAAGATCCCCTTGGCGAGCCGCTCGAACGTGCGGACATACCCGACCTCGTCGTGCAGGCACGCGATGGGGTGCGCCCTGTCCGCGTGAAGCGCGATCTTGAGCAGGCCGGCCGCCTTGCCGGCGGCGGTCGGAGCGACGTAAAGGGCCTGCACGAACACCGCGGGGCTCTCCCGGTGCACGCTGACCTCCCAGGGCACGACGCGGGAGACCTCCACCTTGGCCGGATCGAGGAGCTCGACGAAATTCCTTATCACCTCTCCCGAGTCGAGCATCGCGCTGTAGACGAAGCACTCGACAGGGCTGCCCGTGCCGAGGGGGATGGTGATCGCGACGAGCTTTTCCTTCTGCTCGATCTGCGGCTCCCCTGCCCCGAACGCGCGCGCCGACCAGTCCGCGGCGCGGACCTCGTGGGCCGGCAGCTCGTCGACCTCGCGGGCGAGGGCCTTGTCAAGATCGAAAGGCTCCTGCGCCGCGGGCGCGGCGCTCGGCGCAGGGCTCTCCGCGGGCGCCGCGCCGGTGGACCCGCCGCATCCAGCGAGGAGCGAAAGGGGCAGCACGAGCAGGCCCGCGCCACGAGCGGCGCCCGGAGAGCGGCCGCGCGCGCGGCGAGGCGAGGATGTCGTATTCGGTGAGATGAGCTGGCCTTCGTCGAGCCGAGCCCCCGGAATCGGAAGCGCCATCGTGAGGATCTCCTGCACGCCACCCCGGCCGCCGGCAACGCCCCTCAGCAGGCCCCAGCGCCGAAATGATGATGCGACGCAACAGAAGCGGCAGCGGGGTCGTGATGTCAAGACGCGACGCGCCAGCACCGCTTCCCTGGCCGCGCGACACGCCCGTCAAGGACCTCGGTGGCTCAGCGAGACGATAGTCATCCCCATGAAAATTAGCAGTCTCACAGGAAGCAGCTCGGCGCGGCGCACGGGCCGGTGAGGCACAAGAAACGCGGGTTCTCTCGCTCGGAGTCGGCAGTGGGCTCGGGAGATACCCTAGGCGCGCACGGTGCGCCCTTCGTGTCACGTGTCGACGACAGGTCATCTCGCCGGCTCGTTCGATGAGCCGATACAGGCCATCGGAGGATTGCAATGAGAAAATCAGAATGCGCGACGCGTCATCCCGGCCGGGCGGCGGCTGAGCCCGCAGCGGCTGAGGCAGCTGCGCACGGTCGCACGCACAGTGAGGCAGTTTGCCGCATCGAGCCCTCGAAGAGGTACGCGCCCTGTCGAGGTGGTCATCGGGTGTCCGGCCTCGACGCATCGTCGGATTCGTCCGAACGCTCGCGTCTGGCACCCGCGTTGCACCACCGTCCAGCGTCGCCGGCACCGCCGGTGCGATGTGGCTAGGCAGCAGGTAGTCACGATCGTCGAGTGACGTTCACGATGCAATCAATGCGAGGAGTGGATCATGGGACAGATCAGCGAGAGCAAGCGGGGCTTCGCGGCGATGAACGCAGAGCAGCAGCGTCAGATCGCGAGCCAGGGCGGCAAGGCGGCGCATGAGAAGGGCACCGCGCACGAGTTCACGTCCGAGGAAGCGCGCGCGGCGGGCCGCAAGGGCGGCGAGACGGTCAGCCAGAACCGCGAGCACATGGCCGAGATCGGGCGCAAGGGCGCCGAGGCGCGCAGCCAGGGGAACGGGAGCCGGAAGAGCCGCGATGCCAGCCACGCTCAGCACGTGACCGCGGACGAACAGCCCCAGCAAGGCTGAGCCGTCCCGGCGCCGCTCGAGGTCCCTCCAGCGTCGCAAGAACCACGAAGAGCCGCCGAGGAACCACGAAGGGCCTTCCCTTTCCTTTCCTGGTTGCTCGGGGGTCCTTTCTGGCAGGAGGCGTGCGCACGGCGGACGGCGCCCCCGCAGCCGCGCCCCATCGACGGTCACTCCGGGCCGTCGTCGATCCCCGCGCCGTCCTCGAACATCGCCGGGTCGTCGTCATCGAGGTCGAGCTCGCCGTCGTCCGGCGCGCTGCCGTCGGCCGCGGGCGCGCC
Source organism: Sorangium sp. (assembly GCA_025924095.1). Taxonomy (GTDB): domain Bacteria; phylum Myxococcota_A; class Polyangia; order Polyangiales; family Polyangiaceae; genus Sorangium. The sequence continues at coordinate 357 of JAICEP010000374.1, read as the reverse complement.
GCCGGCGGGCGGCGCCATCCGCCATCCGCCGGCCGGAGGCCCCGCCGGCCACGAGCGCAGCCCGGGCGGCGGCTTGAAGCCGTCGACCTCATCCCCCTGGGCGTCGAGCCCCGCCGCGGCCGCGCGGCGGGCCCAGTCGGGCGCGTTCGCGGGCGCGTGCCGCGGCCGCCACGGGCCGCGCTCGGGCGTGGGGGCGCGCTTGAGGTAGCCGTGCACCCCGGAGGTGAAGCCCACCTCCGCCAGCGCGCGCGCCACGGGGGAGCCGTGCGCCGGCTCGCCGTCGATCGTGGCCACGAGCACCGCGCGCCGCCGCCCCTCGGCGACGAGCGCCGCGAGCGCCGACGCGATGGCGCGGAT
>JAICEP010000373.1 GCA_025924095.1 Sorangium sp. | reverse complement strand
GCGGCCGACGGGGATGGCGACCTCTCCGTCGCGCGTCCGCTTCGCCGGCCAGTGCGCTAGTCGGCGAGCCGTGGCGAATGTGAGCGACAAAGCCGGCACGGAGAGTCCGCCGACATCGCGGTGGAACTGGAGCGCGGTGTCGAGTTCCGGGAGCGCCTTGCCGCGCAAGGCGGCCCGGAGCTCCGATTCGTCGACGCGGCCGGACTCTTCAATTTTTACGCCGAAGGCAGTCAGCGTGCGCCGCGCGTGCTCGGACAGCTTCTCCAGGATGACGTTCAGCACATCTGCCTTCTGCGTGCTCATATCACACGGGCCTCTCGTAGTTTTCGTGACGCTGGTAGCTCACGCCTTCGGGAAGCGGGTCTTTGAGCCAGCTCGGATCCTTCGGGCTCGAGAAGGTCGCGCGCTTGCCGATCCCCCTCTTCGCCCCCTTCTTCCCGGTCAGCGCAGGCCGGCGGAGCGCGTCGAGCTCGAGCGCCTTCGCCACGAGGGCGATCGGTTCGTGCTCCGCAAGGCGCACGCCGCAGCACTCCTGCGATGGCGGTGCTGCCCGGCGTGCCGCCGGGGAACAACTGCGGTCCCGTGGGCCGGTCAGCGGCCCGGTCGCGGCGCCGCGTGAACAGGACCCGCTCGGGAAGGGGCACGAAGCGATCCCGGGCGCGCTTGGCGGCCCGCACGTGCACGAGCATTCGCTTGCCTTCGGCGCGTAGCACCGAGGCCCGAGGTCCTCGATCCTCTTCTCACGAGCCTTCCCATGGCTCGTCTCCTCTCCTGGTCGCCCGGCGCGGGCATGCGCCGAGCTCCCGCCGCGGCGCTGCCCCTCGCCGCCCTCGCTCAATCCGCCGGCGCCAGCACCTCGATCGCCTTCGGCTCGATCGTGACCGTGAGCGGTAGCCGTCCGAGCGGCTCGCCGTCCACGTCGAGCAGGAACGCGTCCTCGACGTCGCGGTTCAGGAGCGTGAGCTCGATGCGATCGCACTGGAAGTGGCGGACGTCCGGGTGGCGGATGTGCGCGCCCGTGTACATGCCGGTCGACACGGCGGCGAAGCGCAGGTGGGGCGCGCCGCCCAGGTCGATGACGTCGAACACGCCGTCGTCCGCCCGCGCCATCGGCGCGATCTGCATGCCCGCGCCGAAGAACCGGCCGTTGCAGATGCCCACGGTGCGCGTCGCGAGCTCCATCTCGCGCCGCTCCCCGCGCAGCGTCGCCACGCAGCGCACCCGGCCGACGCGGCTGCGGACGAGGCCGCGGAGCGAGGCCATCGAGTACGCGAGCGAGTTGCCGAGCACCCGCGTCGTCTCGCTGACGATCTGATCCACGAGCCCGCTCATCCCCGCGGAGAGCACGTTGACGAAGAACGCCTCGGCTCGCCGGCCGTCGTGCGTCTCGTACGAGAAGCGGCCCACATCCATCGGGCGCGCGGTGCCGCTCGCGATCGCCGTGCAGTAGCGGTCGAGCCGGTGGTTCAGCTTCAGCGTCCTGCAGAGATCGCCGCCCGTGCCCGCGCCGATGATCCCGAGCCGGGTGCCGGCGGCGCCCACGTCCCTCGCCTGCATGAGGCCGTTCACCACCTCGCTGACGCTGCCGTCCCCGCCGACCGCCACGACCGTCTCGCGCCCGTCGAGCGCGGCCGCGCGCGCGAGGTCGACGGCGTGGCGCGGGCGCTCCGTGCGCACGATGTCGACCTCGCCAAGGATGCGCCGGATGGGCGTCTGCATCCCGTCGAAGAGCTTGCCCGTCTTTCCGCCGCTGGACTGGGGATTCACGATGAGGAGGGGGCGCATGCGGGCCCCGATGCTAGATGCCGCAGGCCGCCCGGCGCGAGGTGTTTTTGTTTTTGTGGAGCGACGCGCGCGCCCCCCGCCGGCGGGCAACGCCGCGCGCGAGCTCCGCCGTGGCGCCCCGCGGGGGCTCGCCCCGGATCACGGCTGCTTCGTGCAACCGCAGCCGCAATCGTCGCTGAAGTAGGTCCAGCCCGGCTCGCAGACGAAGCGCATCCGGGCGCAGTGGTCCGGGCTCTGCCCCACATACTTGAGGAGCGGGCCGTCGGTGCAGCCCTGCTGGCTGCCCGTGCCCGGCGCGCCCCCGGCGCCGACCGGATCGCTGCCCCCTGGGTCGACCTCCGGGTCCGGCGCGCCGACGGCCTCCGCGCCCCTGCCGGTCTCGGCCGGCGGAGGGGTCATGGGCGCGCCGCTCGGGGTGCTCTGGCAGCCTGCGGCGAGCGAGCCAATCAACACGAACACGAACAGCGATGTGGAAGCGATGACTTGATGCGGCATGCAAGAGGCTCCGGTGAACAGGGGAGATCCGCAGGGCGGGCCCCGGCGGCCGCGACGGCGGCAGCCGAGATGAAGTGGCGGCCGAGGTGCAGTCACAGCCGAGGTGCCGAGGTGCAGAGGAGACGCGGCGTCGATTACGCCCTCCTCCCCTGGAGCTCCGAGCGGCCCGAGCGGACGGGGTGGGGGAGCGCGGCGTCGCCGCCAGCGCCCGCGTCGCGCGGGGGACGGCCGGCGCTGGCCGGGAGCGCGGTCCCCTGACCCGCCTCCTTCGCGGCCTTGGGCACGTCCACGCCCGTGTCGCTTGTATCCTTGGCGCCGGTGCGCTTCCCGTCCGGCGAGCGGTGCTCGATGATGGCGTTGATCTCGGCCCCGAGGAGCACCGCCATCGAGGAGATCCACATCCACATGAGGAGGATGATGACGCCGCCGAGCGCGCCGTAGCTCACCTCGTAGCTGCCGAACCGGCTGACGTAGAAGGAGAAGCCCAGGGAGGCGATGGCCCAGATCAAGACCGCCACGACCGACCCGGGCGTGATGAACTTGAACTTCTGCTCGACGTCGGGGAGCACGTAATAGAGCGTCGCCAGGACGGCCATCACGATGAGCGCCGAGACCGGCAAGCGCAGCCAGAGGATCGGCGTCGCGAGGGGGCCGAGGTGCGCGGTGAGCGCCGGCGTGGCCACCGCGATCGCCGAGGCGACCGTCAGCAGGACGGCGCCGCCGAGCGTGACAAGGAGCGCAATCCCGCGGCGCTTCAAGAACGACCGGCTGTCCTCGACCCCGTAGGCGGAGTTGAGCGCGTCCATGAGCGCGATCACGCCGCCCGAGGCCGCCCAGACCGCACCGAGCGCGCCGACCGTCAGGAGCGCCGGACTCTGCCCCTCGGTGAGCGCCTGGAGGCGCTCGCCCAGGATGCTGGCCACGGCGGGCGGGGCCATCTGGTAGAGGTCCCGCATCAGCCGCGCGGATTCGGCCGGGTCGATGACCAGGCCGGCGAGGGCGACAGCGAAGAGCAGGAACGGGAAGATCGAGAGGACGCCGAAGAAGGTCAGCGCAGCAGCGACGGTGTCGATCTTGTCCTTGACCCATTCCTCCTTGAGATCGTTGAGAAAATCCTTCCAGGGGATCTCTTTTCCGGGCAGGTACATGACGGACCTTCACTGCAGGGGCGCACGAGGCGCCGTTGCGTTCTTCCTGGGCAGCATACGCCGGGGTGGCCGCCCGTGAGAGAGCAACGCGAGTGCCAGGCCGGGCGCGGTGGCAGGGGGACGGGGCAGGGGACGGACAGGGGAGTTGCCAGCCCCGCCCGCGTCCTCGCTCGGGAATACCGCTCGCGCCGGGCGCTTGCCGGCTCCTCCTGACGCGTGGGGCGAATTGCCACACGCGGCACAAAGGCCACATCACGACGCGTGCGGTCTGGCGCCCCGCACGGCGCGCGCGGGGTCGCGACGCTCAGGCGGGCGATCTAGCGCATCGCCTTGCCGATGAACTCGTGCAGCTCCGGATCCATCCCGTGCTGGTCCCTCATCGCCGGCTCCTGCTGGCGCATCCGGTTGAGCGATCTCTCGATCTCGGGGTTCTTCCCTGTGAACGCGTCGATGAGGACCCGCATGCGCTTCACGATCTGCTGCACCGGCTCGCTCTTCGGATCGGAGCCGTTCTGCATCTCCGCGCGCATGTCATCGTAGATCGTCTTCCACGCGCTCTCCGCCTCGCGCATCTTCTCCGGGCCGATCGCCTCCGCGCGCTGCTTGAGCTCCGCGAGCTGCTCTGGGGTGTAGTACTTCTCGATCATGGTCATCACCTCGATGGTTTGAAGGAGCTGCTCCACAGAGACGTCCTCTCCCGCGCGCAGCACGTGCGCCAGCCCCTCGAGCCGCGCGCAGAGCCTCTGCTCCAGCGCGATCTGCTCGCGCAGCCGCGACAGGTGCAGCTCGATGGTCTGCAGCGGTGAGAAGCCCGGCTTGTCCAGACACGCGGTGATCTGCTCCAGGCTGAAGCCGAGCTCGCGCAACGACTTGATCTGCTGGAGCCGGGCGACGTCGCCCGCCGAGTACATCCGGTGCCCCGACGCCGTGCGATGCGACGGGGAGAGCAGGCCGATCTCCTCGTAGTAGTGGAGCGTGCGGACGGAGAGGCCGGTCTGCCTTGCGAGATCGCCGACTTTCAACGGTGCTGAATGCATGGTGCTTCCCCTGTTTCCAGGGCGGGGGAGGACGTCCATGCCCCGGAGGCTAGGTCCTCACGTAGCGTGAGGATCAAGGCCCGGCCTCAACTTTTTTTTGGGGCTCGATCCGCCGAGCCGCGCGGCGGCGCCCCGCGCGGTGAGACCTCGCCCCGCGCAGGTCACCGCATGCGGAGCGTGTATCTATCGACCGACCGGTACTGAGGCGGCCACTCCAGGTCAAACCCCTGCTCCGCGGCGGCGTGCCTTGTCCAGTACGGGTCGTAGAGGTGCGCCCGCGCGAGCGCGCACAGGTCGGCTCTGCCGGCCGCGATGATGCTGTTCACGTCCGCGTAGCTCTGGATGTTGCCCACCGCGATCGTCGGCACCTTCGCCGAGAGCCGCACGAGCTCCGAGAGCGGCGTCTGGAACAGCCGGCCGTACTCCGGCTTTCCGGAGGGGTCCGTCTGCCCCGCCGACACATGGAGGATGTCGGCGCCGTGCTCCCGCAGCATCGTCGCGAGCGCCAGGAGATCGTCCGTCGTGAGCCCGCCCGGCGCCCAGTCGGTCGCCGAGATGCGAACGCTCATCGGCTTGTCCGCCGGCCACGCCGCCCGCACGGCGTCGAACACCTCGAGCGGATAGCGCATCCGGTTCTCGATCGGCCCGCCGTAGGCGTCGTCGCGCCGGTTCGTGAGCGGCGAGATGAAGCTCGCCAGCAGGTAGCCGTGCGCGCAGTGCAGCTCGAGAAGGTCGAACCCGGCCTCGTCCGCCCTCCTCGCCGCCTGCACGAAGTCCGAGATCACCTGATCCATGTCCCCGCGATCCATCGCCTTCGGGACCTGGCTCTCCGGGAGGTACGGGAGGGCGGAGGCGCTGAGGAGCGGCCACCCGCCGCGCTCGAGCGGCTCGTCCATGCCCTCCCACATCCGCTTCGTCGCGCCCTTGCGCCCGGCGTGGGCCAGCTGGACGCCGATCTTCGCCCGGGAGCGCGCGTGGACGAAATCGACAACGCGCCGCCACCCCTCGGCGTGGTCGGGGCGGTAGAGCCCCGCGCAGCCCGGCGTGATGCGCCCCTCGGCGCTCACGTCGGTCATCTCGGTGATCACGAGCCCCGCCCCGCCGAGCGCCCGGCTGCCCAGGTGCACGAGGTGCCAGTCGTCGATCCGCCCGTCCTCCGCCGAGTACTGGCACATCGGCGACACGACGACCCGGTTCTCCAGCACGAGCGACCGCAGCCGGAACGGCGTGAACATCGGCGGCGGCGGGCCGCCGTCCCCGGCGGCGATGCGCGCCCCCGACTGCGCCTCCGCCTTGCTCGCGACGTGCGCGTCCACCTCGCGCACGAACGCCGGATCGCGCGCCTTCAGCCCCTCGTGCGTCACCCGCAGGCTCCGCGTCAGCAGGCTGAACATGAACTCCACCGGGGCGAGCGCCATGTAGCGCTCGGTGTTCTCGAACCACAGGAGGCTCACCTGCGCGGCCCGCTGGAACGCGAGCACCTTGGGCTTGCGCTCCGCCTCGTAGGCGGCGAGCGCCTCCGGCACGCCCGGGCTTCGCCCCAGGCTCTCGGCGAGCGCGATGGCGTCCTCGAGCGCGAGCTTCGTCCCCGAGCCGATCGAGAAGTGCGCCGTGTGCGCGGCGTCCCCGAGCAGCACCACGTTGCCCGCGCTCCAGCGCTCGTTGTGCACCGTGGGGAAGCTCCGCCACACGCTCCTGTTCTTGAGCAGCCGGTGCCCCCGGAGCTTGTCTTCGAAGAGCTCCTCGAAGTACGCGATCGTCTCGTCCTCGCTCGCGCGGTCGAGGCCCGCCCGGCGGAAGGTCTCCTCGCGGCACTCGACGATGAACGTGGAGCGGTCCGGCTCGTAGCGGTAGGCGTGCACCCGGAAGAGGCCGTGTCGGTTCTCCTCGAAGTAGAAGGTGAAGGCGTCGAACGGGAACGTCGTGCCGAGCCAGACGAAGCGGTTCGGGCGGACGTCGATGCGCGGCCCGAACCGGTCGGCGAAGCGCTCGCGGATGCGGCTGTTCACCCCGTCGGCGGCGACCACGAGATCGCTCCCGGCGAGGGCCTCGGCCGCGTCCGTCACCTCCTCCTCGAAGCGCAGGACGACGCCGAGCTCCCGCGCCCGGTCCTGGAGGATCGCGAGCAGCCTCCGGCGCGACAGGCCGCTGAAGCCGTGCCCCGTCGAGACGAGGACGCGCCCGCCGATGTGCGCGTGGAGCTCGTTCCAGTGGGCGAGGCTGCTCCGGATCGCGTCGTAGCTCGGGCGGTCGGCGCCTTCGAGGCCGTCGAGCGTCGCGTCCGAGAACACGACCCCGAAGCCGAAGGTGTCGTCGGGCCGGTTCCGCTCCACGACGACCACCTCGCGCCGCGGGTCGCGCTGCTTCGCGAGCAGCGCGAAGTAGAGGCCCGCCGGCCCGCCGCCCACGCACGTGATCCTCATCGGCCTGCCCCTCCGCTCCGGCGCCTCTGCACGCGCCGGAGCCTACACGAGAACGCCCGGGGTGCAGCGCCGCTCCGGTGGACTATAAAGGTGGACATGAGCGAACAGCGAAACTTCCCGGACTGGCAAGAGCTGTATCGAAGCACCCCGGCAGAGAGCCTGCCCTGGTACCACGCGGGCCTGGATCCCGATCTCGGGCAGGCGCTCGAGCGCTGGCAGGTCGCCCGGGGGCGGGCGCTCGATCTCGGCACGGGCCCGGCCACGCAGGCGTTCGCGCTGGCCGAGCGCGGGTTCGACGTCACCGGCACCGACCTCTCGCACGCCGCCATCGAGCAGGCGGCGGCGCAGGCGGCGCAGCGAGGCGCCGCCGTGCGTTTCGTGCAGGACGATATCCTGGACAGCCGGCTCGACGAGCGGTTCGATGTCGTCTTCGATCGCGGCTGTTTCCATTGCCTCCCGCCGGACCGGAGGGGCGATTACGTGCGCGTGCTGAAGCGGCTCGTCGCGCCCGGAGGGCTCTTCTTCCTCAAGTGCTTCAGCGTGCTGGAGCCGCGGGAGCAGGGGCCATACCGGTTCTCTCCCGAGGAGATCCGCGAGATCTTCGGGGCGGATTTCGAGGTCCTCTCCAGCGTGGAGACCGTCTACCAGGGGACCCTGGACCCGCTCCCGCGCGCGCTGTTCTCCGTGCTCCGGCCGCGGTGAGCAGGCTCGTGCCTGCCAGCCAGATGCACGCTTCGTACGCGGTGGCACCCTGATTGCATCAACCGTGCTTGCATCAAAACGGCAAGGTCAGGTGCAGCCATGGCGCAAGAGGTCCCCAAGCCGCCCGAGAAGAGACGGCCAAAGCACGTACGCAGCCCCCTGAGAGACGCCATGCCGAGCCGCCCCAGGGGGGCGCCTGCACACGAGGATCGAGAGCAGCTGTCGAAGGCCGAGAAGGACCGCTCGCCCGCGCCGCCCGGCGAGAGAGCGACCCACGTGCCCCACGACGCGCCTCCGCGTGAGCACGGAT
>JAICEP010000372.1 GCA_025924095.1 Sorangium sp. | reverse complement strand
CGGGCGGCCCGGCGACGAGCCCCGCGACGCCGGCGCCGACGAGCGCCGCGAGCGGCACCCCGAAGCGGGCGTAGTGCACGATTTGCCGCTCGAGCGGCGAGTCAGAGCCCCGGATCACGGCCTCGTGGGCCGTGGCCGTGGCGGCGCTTTTGGCGGACATTTCGGCACTCATGCGCGGTCTTCGCGGTCGAGGTTCTTGAGCTCCTCGTCGAGCTTGTCGTCGTAATCGTCGCGCGCGCCGGGGACAACGCCCTTCCGGGATCGCTCGCCGGCGGCGCCCGCCTCATCGCTCCGCCGCTTCCAGCGGCGCAGCGTCATGATGACGACACCGGCGCCGACCAGGATAGCGCCGAGCGGGAGGAGATAGATCAGCCGCTGGCTGCCCTTGTTCGGCGGTACGGACAGCGCCTCCGCCCCGAAGCGCTCGGCGTACGCGGCCTTGATGGCCTCCACCGATAGCCCCGACGCGAGCGCCGCGCGGAGCTCATCACGGCGCTCGTGCGCGAAGCCGCAGGTGCACGTCCCGAGGGTCTCACGCGGGCAGCCGCACGTGCAGATCACGCTCCAGAAGAGCTTGCGCTCGTCGTCGCTCTGGATGCCGACGGTGCCCGAGCGCTGCATCCCCTCCCCGAGCTGCTGGCCGTGAGCGAACTCCGGCGAGCGCAGCAGGACGACGAGGGCGATGACGCCTGCGGCGAGGAGGGTGATGCCGTGGATAAGGTGTCGTGTGCGGCTCATTCGAAGGCTGGCTGCCTGGGCTCGGCAGCGGTCGGGAGCATTGCACCGATCGCCGGCGCCCGCCCGGGATGAACGGACGCGCCGGAGGCGGGGGCGTCGACGCCGCCTGGCGCGTGCAGGATTGGCGGCCCGAGCCTCTCCTGGATGGGGCGTCCGTAGGCCTGCGACGGGCCTCCGGCGAGCAGGAAGGCGAACACGACCGACGCCACGACCGACCCTCCCGCCCGGACATAGCCGAACGCGCCGGCCTCCTCGAGCACGATGTCGGGCCACATCGCGATGAGCGCCCCGAAGACGAGGATGCCCGCGCCGAACCACATGAACGAGATCAGGTTGTTCACGTGCAGCTGGAAGGAAGCGACCTTGGTCTGGGGGTTCGCCATCCCGATGATCACGTAGAGGTCGTTCTTGAGCGTCATGTGCCGGGCGACCTCGGTCGACGGCGCCTCGGGGGTCGCCTTGTAGATGTACTTCGCCGGGCTGATCCGGCCGACCGGCGTGCCGTGGCGCTCGACGTCGAGGTCGGCGAAGACCATCCGCTTCTCGCTGTCGACCTCCATGCGCGGACCGGCGTAGACGAGGCGGTACTCCTCGATCTCCACGGCCTCACCCGGGCGGAGGCTGATCTCCTTGTCGACGCCCCACGCGCGGCCGGCGAACCCGACGAACATCACCGCGATGCCGACGTGCACGATGTAGCCGCCGTAGCGGCGCCGCGACCTGGCGATCAGGTTGTAGAACGAGGCGAAGGGCGACTCGTCCCCGCGCTTCTGCCGCGCCGCGATGCCGCGGGCGAACTCCTGGATGACGACGGTGACGTTGAACGCGGCGATCGCCACCGTGATGAACGGGTAGGTCGACGCGAGCTTCGCGAGCGCGGCGCCGAGCTGGCCGGGGTAGATCGGGTCCACGGCGACGAACGGGGCGAAGCCGACCTTCTTCCCGAGCGAGAGGTGGAGCGCCACCGTGACGGCCGTGGCCAGCAGCGGCCAGCGGAAGCTCTTCCGGAAGAGCTCCGGCGACGTCTTCCGCCACCCGAGCAGCGGCGCGACGCCCATCATCAAGAAGACCACGAGGGCGACCGGAGGGAGCCACATGTTGTAGAACGTCGGCCCCAGCGTCGACTTCTGATCGAGCAGCCACTCGCTGATGCGCGGCCACACGGTCGCGACCGCGATGAAGATCATGATGCTGAAGAGGCCCCAGTTGTTGAGGAGGAACGCGGCCTCGCGCGACAAGAGCGACTCGAACTGCCCGTCGCTGCGCAGCCGCGGCAGGCGGTAGACGATCAGGGCAGTGCACGTCGCCAGGATCACGGCCATGAAGCCGACGAACCAGATGCCGATGCCGGACTGGGCAAAGGAGTGCACGCTCGCGATGAGGCCCGACCGCGTGAGCCAGGTGCCGAAGATGGTGAGGAAGAACGTCCCGCAGATGAGCGAGACGTTCCACACCTTCAGCATGCCGCGGCGCTCCTGGATCATCGTCGAGTGCACGTAGGCGCTCGCCGTGAGCCACGGGAGGAACGCGGCGTTCTCGACCGGATCCCACGCCCACGGGCCGCCCCAGCCGAGCTCCTCGTAAGCCCACAGCATCCCGAGCACGTTACCGATGGAGAGGAACAGCCAGGAGAAGAGCATCCACTTCCGCGTCGCCACGATCCACTCGCTGTCGAGCCGGCCCGTGGCGAGGGCGGCGATCGCGAAGGCGAACGGGACCGCCGCGCTCGTGAAGCCGATGTAGAGGCTCGGCGGGTGGATGATCATGTAGAAATTGCGCAGCTGGTAATTCAGCCCGTTGCCGTCGATCGGGGCGCCCGCCACGCTCGTGCGGAACGGGTTCACCGCGAAGATCATCAGCGCTGCGAAGAAGATGAGGACGCTCATCAGCGTCGCGATGACGTAGGGCTGGAGCTCCAGGTACCGGCGCTGCAGCCAGACGACGCAGCCTCCCGAGAACAACGCGGTCAGGAACATCCACCAGAGCAGCGAGCCGTCCTGCCCGCCCCAGAGCGCCGCGATGAGGTACGGCGTGGTCATCGACCGGTCGCTGTACTGGGCGACGTAGGCGATGCGGAAATCGTGGCTGACGAAGGCGTACGCCAGCACGAGCACCGCGAGGCCGACCAGCGCGATCGTGCCGTACGCGCCGAGCCGCGCCGCCTGCAGCAGCCGCGGTCGCCCGCGCGCCGACGCGAGCCCGACGGCGAAGGTATACGCCGCGGTCACCAGAATGGCGTAAAGGACGCCGGTCCCGAACTCAGGAAGGGATTGCCACATCGTCGTGGCCGCAAGCTTAGGCTTGCCAGGCGCGCAGGGCCAGCGCACCGCACCCACCAATTCGGCCTTCACCGCCGCTGAACGCGCGCTGCTGTGCGCGTGGCGCTCGCGATCGTCTGCCCCGTCCTGGCCCCGGCGCTTTTTCTGGCGGGGCTGCACCCTGCCCCGCCGACGCCGACGCCGACGCCGACGCCGGCCCGCGCGCTCGGATCTCCTCCGCGCGACCGCGATGTGACGGAGCATGCATCACGGAGTCACCAGCGTCGTTCTCCGCGTCTTCGCCTGCGCCGCGCGTCATGTCGAGCGCGCCGGAAGCGCTTCGTTTCAGGCTCGGCGCTGAGAACGGCGCACTATACTCAGAGCATGGCGATCGCTGCCGCCACTATCCGCCCGACCGATCTCATCTACGACTGGAACGAGGTGGGCCGCGTCGGGCGCGTCATTCCGAAGGAGATCGGCTTCTTCGACGAGACCCTGCGCGATGGTCTGCAGAATCCCTCCGTCGCCGACCCGAGCATCGAGAGCAAGCTCAAGCTGCTCCACCTGATGGCCAAGGTCGGCATCCAGATCGCCGACGTCGGCCTGCCCGGCAGCTCGCAGCGGGCCTTCGAGGACGTGCTCCGGATGTGCAAGGAGGTGGCAGACAACCACCTGCCGCTCCGCATCGCTTGCGCAGGCCGCACGGTCGTCTCGGACATCACGCCGATGATCGAGATCTCCCAGCGCGCGGGGATCCCGGTCGAGATCTACGCCTTCATCGGATCGAGCCCGATCCGGCAGCTCGCGGAGGCGTGGGACGTCGACCTCATCGCCCAGCGCAGCGCCGACGCGATCGACGCGGGCGTGAAGGCCGGGCTGCCCGTCGCCTACGTCACGGAAGACACGACGCGCTCGCGCCCCGAGGTGCTGGCGACGCTCTTCAAGGTCGCCATCGACCACGGCGCGTCCCGGCTGTGCCTGTGCGACACCGTCGGGCACGCGACGCCCGACGGGGTCCGCAACCTCATCAACTTCACGCGCGCCATCGTCGCCGGGGCCGGGGCGTCGGTCGGCATCGACTGGCACGGCCACAACGACCGCGGGCTCGCGCTGGAGAACGCGATCTGGGCGCTCCAGTTCGGCGCGGACCGGGTGCACGGCACCGCCCTCGGCATCGGCGAGCGCGTCGGCAACGCCGCCATGGAGCTCATCCTGCTCAACATGAAGCTCCTCGGCCTCCTCGAGCACCAGGACCTCACCCACCTCCTCGAGTACTGCACCACGGCCGCGCAGGCGGTCGGCTGGGAGGTCCCCATCAATTACCCCCTGGTCGGACGGGACGCCTTCCGCACGGCCACCGGCGTGCACGCGGCGGCCATCATCAAGGCCGAGGCGAAGGGCGACTCCTGGATGGCCGACCGGATCTACTCCGGCGTCCCGGCAGGCATGTTCGGCCGCAAGCAGGAGATCTGCGTGGGCTACATGTCCGGCGCCTCCAACGTGAACTACTGGCTCAGGCAGCGGAAGATCGAGCCCTCGAAGGAGCTCGTCGACGCCATCCTGGTGAAGGCCAAGGCCACGGACCACATCCTCGCCGAGGAGGAGATCCTGGCCGTGATCGAGCAGCACCGCGGCCGCCAGGCCTGAGCCGGCGACATCGACCGGGGGCGAGCCCCGCCCGCGGGAACGGTCCCCGGAGGTTCGGCGTTTTCGCGGATCCGGAGTAGAGATCCAGGCCGTGGCCGAGCAGGACAAGCAACCCGCAGCGGAAGCCGACCGGCCCGAGCGCCGGTCGCGGCTCGATACCGTCCTGGCCGCGATCGCCGCGCTGGTCTGCTTCCTCGCCGCGATGACGCTGCGCGATCTGGGCCCGCGGTTCCTGCCGCAGGCGTCGATCCCCGCGCCGCCGGTGCCCGCCTGGGTCGAAGGGCGCGCGGCCGATCTCACCGCCACCGTGCGCGACGAGCAGGGGCGCCCGCTCCAGGACGCCACGGTGCGCGTCTTCGCGCTGCGCGAGGACCGGGCGTACTTCGCCGGCGAGCAGAGGACCGATCCGGCGGGCGAGGCTCGCTTCGCCGGGCTGCCCTCCGGGGAGGCGTGGATCATGGCGTACGGCGCGGAGCGGGCTCGCGCCTCGACGCGCCTCGCGCTGGAGCCGGGCCCTCGCGCCGTCGACCTCGTGCTGCGGCCCGCGAAGGTGCTGGACGTGCTGGTCGTCGACGAGGCGGAGCGCCCGATCGACGGCGCCGAGGTCACGGTCGCGACCGCCGATCCCCTGCCCTTCGTCGCGACGAGCGCCGAGGGGGGCCGCGCGCGGTTCGAGCGGCTCGGCGCGGCGCCCTACGTCGTCCGCGCGTCGGCGCTCGGCTTCGAGGACACCGTGCGGACGGGCATCGTGCCCGGGCCGGTGCCGCTCAGGCTCCGCATGGAGCGGCTCGGCGCGCTCACGGTCCGGGTGGTGGACGCGGAGGGGCAGCCCGCAGGCGGCGCGACCGTGCTCGCCGCCGGCACCGGCCTGTGGCCGGCGCGCAGCACGACCACCGACGCGACCGGCGCCGCGAGGATCGCCGGGCTCCGCGACGGGGTGTACGATCTCAAGGCGCGGCGCGGCGCCGCCGTGAGCGCGACCGCGCTCGCCGTGCCCGTGAGGCGCGGCGAGGGCAAGGAGGTGACGCTCGTCCTCGGGCCCGGCCGCCACGTGCGCCTCCTCGTGACCGACGGCGACGGCGAGGACGCGCCGTCCGTGAAGGGCGCGAACGTCGTGCTCGTCGAGCAGGGCCTGTCGGCGTTCCCGCTGCACGGGCGCACGGGCGACGACGGGTCCGTGACGCTCGGGCCCATCGCGCCGGGATACGCGAGCGCCTCGGCCCTGGCGGCCGGCTTCGTGCCGAGGAACGCCGTGCAGGTCGACGCAGGCGCCGCCGAGGTCCGCATCCCGCTGCTCCGCGGCGGCGCGCTCGTGGGCGAGGTCGTGGACGACCGCGGCTACCCGGTCCCGGGCGCGACCCTCGAGATCGTCGGGGCCGACGCCGACGGGATGCCCATCGACGAGACCACCGCGATGTCCGAGTTCAGGGACGAGCACTTCGAGCGCGCCCTGCCCGGTCCAGCGCCGCTGATCCCGGCGGGAGAGCTCGGGGTCATGCCCGGCCCCATCCCGGATCTGCCGCGCGGCGACGCGTTCGTCCCGGCCGCCGCGGTGCGGTCGGGCGACCCGTGGGTCACGCGCGCCGACGGCACCTTCCGGGCCGAGCCCGTCACCCCGGGGCGCGTCCACGCCATCGTCCGCCACCCGGAGTACGTGGAGACGTCCAGCGAGATCGTGACGCTGCAGCCGGGCGGCGAGGCCCATGTGCGCGTGGTGATGCGCCAGGGCGGCCTGCTCGAGGGCCGCGTCCTCGAGGAGGACCGCAAGCCGGTCGCCGGCGCGCGCGTCGAGCTGGCCGCTACCGCCGGCTCGCTCGAGCGGGTGACGTACTCCGCGGACGACGGCACGTTCGCCTTCGCCGCGGTCCCCGACGAGGTGCTCGTCTCGGTCTCCCGGCCCGAGTCGCCCGGGGACGTCGTGGCGCGGCTCGTCGTCGAGGTCCCGGAGCGCGAGCGCAAGGAGATCGAGGTCGTCCTCCCGAAGGTGCGCGAGGCGGTGGCCATCCACGTCACCGACGATCGGGGCTACCCGATCGACCGCGTGGAGGTGCGCGTCCTCTCGCTCGACGTCGCCGTCCCGCTCCGCAAGACGCTCTTCACGGACGACGACGGCGACGCGCGGCTGCCCGACGCCGCCGGCCTCCCGCTCCGGATCAGCCTCGTGCGCTCCGGCAGGTCCCCGCGCGTCGAGCAGGTCGACGCCGCGCCGAAGGAGCTGCGGCTGGAGATGAGCGCCGCCCTCAAGGCCACCGGCACCGTGACCGGGCGCGGCGGGCGCGAGCGGCTCGAGGGCGCGCGGATCACGCTGTTCTCGCCGACCGGGCCGCGCCGCGCCACGAGCGACGCGGAGGGCGCCTTCACGCTCGGAGACCTCGCGCCGGGCCAGTTCCGCGTGACGGTGACCCGCGACGGGTTCGCGCCGGCGACGCTGCGGGTCACCCTCGCCGGCGATCCCGATCGCCCGACGGACCTCGGGCGCATCGACCTGTTCGAGGCGGGAGAGGTCGCCGGCCAGGTCGTCGATCAGCGCGGCGATCCGGTCGCAGGGGCCCGCGTCGCGCGCGACCGCGTGCCGACGTACCTGCCGCTCGGCCCGCTGCCGCCGGGCGTCGTGACCACCGATCGGGACGGGCGGTTCCAGCTCGGCGGCCTGCCCGAGGGCACGGCGGTGCTCGAGGCGTACAGCGCGGAGCTCGGGCGCGCCGAGTCGCAGCCGGTGCAGGTCCGGGCCGGCAGGACGACCGACCGGGTGAGGATCGCGCTGCCGGGCGGCGGCGCGCGGCAGGACCCGAAGGGCGCGGGGAGCCTGGCGGTGACGCTCGGCGAGGCGCGCCGGACCGTGGCCGTGGTGTCGGTGCCTCCGGCGAGCGAGGCGGAGGAGGCCGGGATCGAGCCCGGCGATCGGCTCCTGTCCGTGAACGGCGCCGAGGTGCGCTCCATCGAGGACGCGCGGCGGCGCCTCACCGGGCCGCTCTCGGAGGACGTCGTGGTGCTGCTCGCGCGCGACGGCGAGCGCGGCGAGACGCGGTCAACCGCCCGACACGGGTGCCGCGCCACCAACCGTGCTGCCGCGCCGCCACGCCGCCACGCCGCCGCGCCGCTACGGGACCGGGCCGTGCATGTCCTACGTCGCGTACATCGCGTACATCGCGTACATCGCGTACATCGCGTACATCGCGTCCATCGCGTACGTCGTGTACGTCGTGTACGTCAGACATGTCGTACGGGGGCCTCGTCCCGCGCGGTCATCGCTCATCG
>JAICEP010000371.1 GCA_025924095.1 Sorangium sp. | reverse complement strand
CTGCTCGGCGCGCCGGCGCCGAGGGCGAGCGAGCGCGATGCGTGGGCCGAGCTGGTCGATCGGGAGATCCTCGAGCGCCGGCCGAGCTCGCGGTTCGCGGGCGAGGAGGAGCTCGCCTTCCGCGATGCGCTCCTGCGGGAGGGCGCCTACGCGATGCTCACCGATCACGACCGGACGCTCGGCCACCGGCTCGCCGGGGCGTGGCTGAAGGAGGCCGGCGAGCAGGACCCGGAGGTGCTGGCCGAGCACCTCGCGCGGAGCGACGAGACCGGGCCGAGGAGCCCGGATCGCGCGTTGGGGTGGAGCGACCGCCGTGGTAGGGGCGTCGCATGAGCGCCGGATGGGACTGGGCCGAGCCGATTCGACAGAAGCACTTCGGCGAGCCGCTCGCCGGCCGCTACCCGCTCGAGCGGATCGAGGGCGATGAGGCGTACTGGGCGCTGCACGAGGTCGAGCTGCGCCGCCATTTCCCGCCCGAGGTCTTCTTCAACCTCCGGGCGCTGTCCGGGGAGGACGGGAAGCGCGCCCGCGCCCGCCTGGCGGCGTCGGCGGGGGGCCAACGCCTCGCCGACTTCTGGGTAGCGCGCGACGGCGAGCGGCTCGCGGCGATGTTCGCGGGCCACCAGAAAGACGCGGAGACCTACCGCATGTGGCACACGATCGTTCACCCCGATTACCGCCGGCGCGGCCTGTACGGGGAGATCGTCCAGCGGGTCCTCGCCTACACGCGCGAGCTCGGCTTCGACTACGTGGTCAGCGAGCACGCGCCGAGCAACAACGCGGTGCTCATCGCCAAGCTGAAGGCGGGATTCCGCGTCGTCGCCATGGATATCGACGCCGCCGAGGGCCCCAGCCTGAACCTCAGGTACTTTCACAACGAGGCGCACCTCAGGGCCTACGAGTTCCGCTGCGGCCTGGCCAGGCTCGACGAGCGCCTGGTCGGCGCCGGGTTCGGCGCGATGCCGCTCCTCCTGGACCAGCTCCAGCGCGGGCCGGCCGCCGAGGCGCGAGCCCCGGAGGCACCTCCGCCCGCCGACGGGCCGGCAGAGTAGCGCCGGGTCGCGCCCGCGCCCCGGGCCGGCGCGGGCGCTGGACGCGCCGGTGGACCGTCCACCGCGAGCCGCCCGCCGGCCTGAAAGGACAACGCTGTGGCGGCTCACTCCGGCGCCGCGTCTCCCCGGGCACGGGCGATCGTGTGGATGAGCTCGCGCGCGTCGAACGGCTTGCGCAGGCACGTATACCCGCCCTTGCTCATGATCGCGCTGACCATCTCCGGGACCGAGTGACCGGTCATGGCGATCACCGTGACGCGCTTCTTCAGCCCCCGCATCTGCGCGCACGTCGCGACGCCGTCCTGATCGGGCATGACGATATCGAGCACGCAGACATCGACGCTTCGCTCGATGACGTGCTGGACAGCGGTCCGCCCGTCGTGGACGGCGTGGGCCGACAGCCCCGCCGCCCGGAGCACCGAGACGATCGAGTCGGCGACCTTCGGGATGTCGTCCACCACGAGGACGGCCGGCGCGTCGACCGCGCGAGCGACGACGCGCGCCAGGTGATCCATCGAGAACGGCTTGTAGATCACGGTATAGACGCCCTCCACGATCGCCTCCTCGATGAGCTTCTCGAGCGCGAACGCGGTCATCAGCACCACGGTGAGCTCCGGCTGGATCCTCTTGAGCTCCCGGAACGTCTCGACGCCGTTGAGCCCGGGCATGCGGACGTCGCTGAGGACGAGCGTGAACGCCTGCTGCCCTGCGAGCTCGAGCGCGTGAACACCGTCCCTCGCCTCCACCACCTCGTACCCCTCGAGCTCGAGGTTGGCGGCGAGCGTCATGCGCATGCCCTCCTCGTCGTCGACCACGAGCACACGTTTGATCTGCTGCACGGACTCCTGCATGGCTCGACCCCCTGTCATGTGCCCTGAGCTCCCGAGGACGCCTCTCTCGGCTCCGCCGCCCTCGGCGCCTCGCGCCCCGGGAGCCGGACGACGAACGTCGTGCCGCTGCCGGGCTCGCTCGTCGCCTCGATCTTGCCGCCGTGCCGCTGGACGACCCCGGCGCTGATCGCCAGGCCGAGGCCGGTCCCCTTCAGCTTGGTGCTGAAGAGCGGCTCGAAGATGTGCGCGAGCATCTCCGCGGAGATGCCCGTCCCGTTGTCCGCCACCGAGAGCGTCAGCCCGTCGCTCCCCCACGCCGCGGCGACCCGCACGCGCCCCTCGCGCTCGGCCGGGATCGCCTCGGCCGCGTTCTGGATGAGGTTCACGAGCACCTGCCGGAGCTGGTCCCTGTCGAGCTCCACGAGAGGGAGCGCGGCGGGCACCTCGTTCTCGACGCGCACGTGCGGCGGGACCTCGATCACCGAGATGGCGTCGTCCACGAGGGGCCTCAGCGCGCACGCCGAGAGCAGAGGCCGCCGCTCGCGCGCGAAGTCGAGCAGGTTGCCGATGATCCTGTTGCACGCCGCGAGCTCCTTCTCGATGATCGCGAGGAACTGCGCGATGCGGGGCTCCGCGCCGAGCTCCGTCGCGGAGAGGCGCTTCTTGAGGTAATGACTCGCGTTCCGGACGGCGCCGAGCGGGTTCCTGAGGTCGTGTCCGACGCTCGCCGCGAGCTGCCCCACCGCCGCGAGCTTCTCCATGCGCAGCCTGGACTCCTGGGCGGTCTGGAGGCCGGTCGCCATGTGGTTGAACGCCGCGCTCATGCGCCCGAACTCGTGCTCATCCAGCTCGGGGACGCGCAGATCGAGATCGCCCTGAGCGATCCGCCGCGAGCCTTCGACCAGCGTGCTGAAGCCGCGATCCATGGCGCGGAGGAGCCGTCCGAGCAGCAGGACGAGGACGGCCAGCGCTCCGCCGATCGCCGCCGCCCCGAGCACCGCCACGCGCGTGCGGAGGTGTTGTTCGTCGGCGAGGATCCTGGCGACGTCCCGCTCCGCGTCGTGGACCGCCGCGCTGATATGCGGGAGGAACCGCTCCTTGTACTCGTCATCGGAGAGCCGCACGAACATCGCGTGTCGCTCGCCCGCGCGCTCGTCCGTGATACGGGCGGTCGCCACCGTGCTCGCGACGATGTGGTCGAAGCTCTCTCGCATGAAGCGGATGTGGTCGAGCTCCTCCGTCGATTCCTCATCGCTCTCCCTGATCTCCTCGTCGGCGATCATCCTCCTCTTGAGCGCCTCGATGGCGGCCAGGGCGCGCGCCGCGTCCTCGGCCGCCCCCGAGAGCTCCGCGCTGAGGCGGCCGCTGAGCGCGGCCTTGGCCGCCTCGTTCATGTAGCGGCTGGCGTCGCTCGCGAGGGTGACGTGCAACCTCAGGTCCTCGTAGGACGCCTCGGCCCGCCGCTGGAAGATCAGCATCTCCGCGATGGTGAAGTAGAAGGCCCCCGCGGCGACGAGGACCGCTGCCAGCGCGACGCCGAAGATGGAGGCCAGTCGGGCTCGAATGCTCATGGGGAGCGGCTCCTGCTGCCGTGCTTCAGGGGATCGCCGCCGTCACCCGCGAGCTCGATCTCCCGCGTGACGAGGAGAAGGAGCCCGGCCTCGGGCGTCTCACCCAGGAGCCCGAGCTCGAGCGCGGCGCCGAGCTCCAGGCCGCGCGCCGGGTGCCAGAGCACGCCGGACGCGAGGAGAAGCGACGCGGCGTCGTCGAGCTCGGCGGCGAGCTCCACGGTCGGCACCACGGCGCCGAGCGGCAAGACCACGCCCAGCGCGACGCCGAGGCCGAGCTCCGCGGCGTCGCGCGGCGCGGCCGGCAGCCGGACCTCGGCCGAGGCGGAGAAGGCCACGTGGACGCCGCCCATCGCCTTGTCGAGGCTCACGAACGGCGAAAGCGCGTAGCCCGGCGCGCCGAGCTCGCGCGCGCCGGCAGGGAGCCCGGCCTCGAGACCTGCGGACAGCGCGAGCCCGAGCGCCTGGTCGTTGACGAGATTGACCAGGACCTCCGCCTGGACAGCGCCGAGCCCGGCCGCGACCCCGCTGTCGTGGCGCACGAGCTCCAGGGGGAGCTCGCCCCCGACCTGGAGGCGATCGGTGATACCGAGCTCCAGCAGCAGCGGTATGCCGAAGCGGACCCGGCGCCCGGCGCGTTCCCACGCCGGCGCGCTCGTGACCTGCAGCTCGAGCGCCTCCTGCGGAAACGCCGTTTCGCCGAGGAACAGCTCCTCGACCGGGGGCCGCGCCGGCTCCCCCGCGGCCTCGGTCCGCTCCTGCTCCGCGGGCGCGGCCGCCGTCGACGCGGCCAGGAGCAGGCCCAGCGAGATCGCGGCACGCGCGCGCTGCGACGCGGTCACGGCCGCCGGCTTCCGGGCCGCCGGCGCGCGCCGCGCGCGGTCTCTGGGCGGTCGATCCGCGCTCAAGGCGCCGGCTCCGGCCCGGCGCCGCCGGCCTCGGGCGGTGCGGCGAGCGGCAGCTCGATGACCGCCGACGTGCCCCGCGAGCGCGGCTCGAGCGCGAGCGTGCCGCTGTAGCGCCGGGCGACCCGCCTCGCGATGTTCAGCCCCAGGCCGAAATGCCCCGGTTTTGTCGTGTAAAAAGGGCGCAAGATCGCCTCGCCGTCCACGTCGTCGGGGAGAGCTCCCATGTCCGTGACGTGGATGAGGTACCGCGCGCCGGTCGAGGTGCCCTGAACCGTGACCACGCCGTTCCCTGGCATCGACTCGACGGCGTTCTCGATCAGGCACCGCACCGCGACGGCGAGCTCGATCGGGTCGGCCTCGACGTCGCCGTCCTGTGCCGAGAGCTCGACGCGGGCCCCGGACGCGCCGGTGCGCGCGCACGCCGCCGCGCGCCGCACGCACTCGGCCGCGCTCACGCGCACGCTCCTGCGGGTGAAGAGCTGCGCGGCGTCCACGGACTCGTCGAGCCGCGCGCTCGCCGCGATCACCTCTTCGTCGATGATCCCGAAGAACTCCGCGATCCTCGGATCCGCCGTGTAGGCCGCCTCTCCCGCGACCTTCCGTCGGATGTAGAACGATGCATTGCGGACAATGGCGAAGCGGTTGCGCAGGTCGTGACGCAGCACGGACAGGATCTCGTCCGCGACCGCGACCTGCTCTGCTGCGCCCAGGGGATCCCAGATGATCATGCGGCACCTCGTCCCTCTGCCCTCGCCCGCAGCGCCGCGCGCGCCCTCATTTGGCGTACCGCCCCGGGGCGCCGGGCGTCGCGGGGTCGGCCCTCGTGAGCTCCGGCCCCTGCTGCGGCCCGCGCGCCGCGAATCCGGCCGCCGCGCGGGAGCCGAGCCGCGAGGTGGGGGGCGCCGGCGCGGAGTCCGGCAGCGAGCCGGAGTCGGGAGGCTCGCAGGAGACCATCTCGCCTCCGGCGGCCGCGCCCGTCAGGCCCGGCGAACCGAGGGAGTCGGTCATCGAGTGGACCGATCGCTTCATCTCGGCGAGGCGCGAGAGCTGCAGCACGATCCCGATGAGCCGGTCAGGATCGAACGGCTTCAGGATGACATAGTTGTGGCTGCCGCTCATGGAGCGGATGTACTCATCGGCCCCGGTGACGAGGAGGCAGCTCGTGTACACGGGCATGCTCGACACCTGCCGGAGCAGCTCGTCGCCCTTCATTCCAGGCATCAAGAAATCGGAGCAGACGAGGTGAAACCGCCTCCCCTCGAGCAGCTTCAGCGCGTGCTCCGCCGACGAGCAGGTCACGACGTCCACGTCCGCGGACAGGACGGCGGCGATGCTGCGCAGCGCCCGCTCGTCGTCGTCGACGACGAGCACTCGATATCTCGGCCGCGAGACGGGATAGACGGCGCTGTCGTCCTTCCCCTGCGAGAGTGTGCGATGAGCTCTTAGAGGCACTGACACAACTACCGTCTCCTCTGGCTATCGCGTGCTCGAGTCTCATGCCGCTGCGTCGCGGGCATACGAGAGCGCGCTTGGTGATTCCTGCTGTCCCTTGCGACGCTCCCCCTCGGCCAGCGTCACCCCCTTGGTAAAGCTACGTGACAAATTCCGCATCAGTCAACGGCAACCTACTGCTATCTACAGCTCACGGCGGAAGACTGGATTTCCGTTCGGATTGCCCAAGCGACTTGGCCGGTTCGCCTCCGGACACCGCTGCACCACCGCCGCTGACATCGAGGAGCCCCCTCTTCGAGGGGACCGCCGCGGAGCGCCGGAGCGCGTGGATTTGATTTCAATGACGCTTCAAAAATGCACCAGAAATCGCATAAGGCGCTCCTCGATCGGCAGATTCGAGAAAAAAACGCCTATCCGTGATTGATTGGAAGGTGTCCCGGACACAGGGACGCTGGAGGAAAGCGCATGTTCATGCACTGGGTCGTTCGATTTGCCGCTCGTCGAAGGGTGGCCCGGGTGTCGTGGGTCACGCTGCTCGCCCTGGCCTGTTGCACGGATCCGGGGGCCTCCGGGGGCGGCACCGGAGCTGGTGCGGGCGGGGCCGGCGGAGGCGCATCGCCCGGAGCGAGCAGCTCGAGCGCGGGCACAGGGAGCACCGTGGCGTCGACGGGAGCCGGTGAAAGCACCGGGGCCGGCGGCGACGGGCCCGCCGGAGCGGGCGGCTCGGGCGGCGATCCCGGCGGCGGCGGCGGGTCAGGCGGGATGGGGCCGCTGCCGAACATCACGATCTGGATCGCGGGCGACTCCACGGTCGCCAACGGGCAGACCCCCTGTCCGGCGGGCTGGGGCGGCCAGCTCGCGGCGCTCTTCGACGAGCGGGTCACCGTGGTGAACAGCGCCGTCGGCGGCCGCAGCGTACGGACGTGGCTCTACAACGTGCAGACCGCCATGGATAGCGCGGGGGAGTGCGAGCTCGTTCGCGACTCGAGCGGCGAGCCCGTGCTGCAGGACAGGTGGACTCGGATGCTCGACGGCATGAAGCGGGGAGACTACCTGTTCATCCAGTTCGGCATCAACGACGGCTCGCGCACGTGCGATCGGCACGTGGGGCTCGACGCCTTCAAGAGCAGCTACGGGATGATGGCCCTCGCCGCGCAGGAGCGGGGCGCCCAGCCGGTGTTCGTGACCCCCGTGAGCGCGATCGCCTGCAATGGCAGCACGGCCCGGGGGACGCGCGGCGAGTATGTGACCGCGACCCACGAGGCGGGCGAAGAGCACGGTGTGCCGGTGATCGATCTCCACGAGCACAGCGTCGCGCTGTACAACACCCTCGGCTTCTGCCCGGTCCCCGGGGGAGACGTGAGCGGGACGACCGGAGGGCCGGTCGGCGAGTTCTTCTGCGATGATCACACGCACTTCGCGCGCTCCGGCGCCGAGCAGATCGCCAGGGTCGTCGCCGACGCGCTCCGCGATCAGGAGCTCGGCCTGGCCGCGTACCTCGAGTGACGCCGCGCCGGCGCGCGCCGGCGCATCGCGCCCCTCAGAAGCCGAGGTCCTCACGGATGGCGGCCACGATCTTGCAATGGTTCACGAGATCGTCCGCCGTCTTGACCTCGCTCGTGTAATTGAGACCGTACGGCCAGAAGTGCTGGCTGTCCGCGTGCACGACATCGCTCTCGTTCCCCGTGATGGCCCTGAGCTGGCTCGTCGCCGCCTCGCCCGTGAAGATGCCGTCCCTCACCAGCGCCGCGAACTCGAAGCTGCCGACCCCCAGGGTGTGGCCGATCTCGTGCATGGCCGTGATGTGATTCATGGAGGCGAGCGAGCCGAACCGGATGGATCCATTGACGTTGCCGTCGGCCGTCGCGACCGATGGCACGTAGGTCACCGACAGGCGCTTGTCGATGCTCGTGTGGCAGTTGTAGTGCGACAGCGCCTCATCCATGGCGCTCGTGATCATGTCGTACGCGGACTGCTGCTCTGCCGTCGGCGCAGGCGCCATCGCGAGCGTGTAGGAGATCCCGCCCATTCCCACGCAGCCGGTCCCCGCGCCACCCTCGCCCCCGCCCGCGCCGCCCGCGCCGCCCGCGCCGCCCGT
>JAICEP010000370.1 GCA_025924095.1 Sorangium sp. | reverse complement strand
GCACGCCGGCCGGATCCCCGGCGGGTGCGGGGTCCTCAAACAGGTAGCCGACGGCGCTGAGGTGGTACTCGTCGCTGTGAAGCTTGAGCTTGATCCTCTTCATGAGGAGAGCGATCCTCTCACACGCGCGCGGCACGGTACAGCGCTGCGATACTGGCGCGCTGCGACAGCGTCCTCGAGACAGCAACGTCTGATGTGCTGAAGCGCCGCGGCCGGGAACTTGAGCCATAGCGCGTCACCGCCGCCCTCGCCGGCGCGGCGGCCTCCTACTTCGCCCAGAGCACGGAGAGATCGAGCTCGATGGCATCGAACGGCTCGGCGCGAACGCGCGCGGCGTCGCGGTGGTCCACCGCGGGCCCCCAGCGACGATCCTGGCCGAGCACGTACACTTCGAGCGTCCGCGCGATCGGGTCGACAAGCCACGCGTGCCGCACGCCTACACGCGCATAGCCGGGCATCTTCTCGTCGCGGTCGACGCCCTCCGTGGATGCGCTCAGGACCTCGCAGATCCAGTCCGGAGCGAGCGAGAAATAGGCCGTTTCGGGCAGCTCTGGCATCCGTTCGCGGCGCCAGCCGGCGAGGTCGGGCACGAGCGCCTCCACCTCGCCCGGCGCGTCCGGGTCGGGGAAGTGCAGCTCGGGCTCGACCAGGATGCGCCAGCCTCCAGGGCCACCGCGCCCGCGACCGAACGCGCCAACGAGCTCGGTGGCCAGCTCGGTCTCTGCCTGTGCATGCCGCGGCGCCGGCCGGGGGAACACGTGCAGGGTGCCGCGGACGAGCTCCGCCACCCTGTTCGGCGGCACGGCCTCCAGGTCGGCGTATGTGGCGCGGCGCTGCTTCTCGGCGGGCGGGCCCATGACCGGAGCCTGCCCGGAGGCGCGCGGCGAGGCAAGGCGGTGAGGAGCAGGCCCCCGGCGGCGCGCCGGCCGGGGCGTTCATCGGCGCAGGGCCACGACCGCGATCGCCAGGACCAGCGCGAGCGCGTTCAGGTCCGGCGGTGAGATGCGGTCGACCTCGGGACGCGCGTCCGAGGCGACCGCTTTCAATGGGTTACAAGGTAACTAGATGCGCTTCGGGGAGGTCGCCTCGGTGGCTGGTCTTAATCGGTTCACCTGAGGATGATCCTTGATCGGACGCGAGCGCGCCGTCACCGCCGCACGATGAACATCGCCGCGAAATACCCGTCCGTGCCGTGCACGTGCGGCAGCAACCGGAACGCGTCCCCGCCGCCCGCGAGCTCCCGCGCGATCTCGGCGTCGAACGGCGCCGGCTCGAGCCGGACGCCGAGGTCGTCCTCGGCCGGGTCCGCGAGCCGCGCCGCCACGGCCTCGCACTCCTCGCGCAGCACGCTGCACACCGCGAACACGAGCCGGCCGCCGTCCCGGGCGCGCGTCGCGGCGCGTCGCGCGATCGCGACCTGGAGATCCGCGAGGCGCGGAAGGTCGTCCGCGTCGCGCCGGAGCGCGATCTCCGGGCGCCGCCGCAGCGTGCCGACCCCGGAGCAGGGGGCGTCGACGAGCACCCGGTCGTAGCCCTCCGGGACGTCGCCCGCGCCCACCGTCCAGTCCACGGCGTAGATCTCGCGGACGAACGCAGCGGCCCGCTCCAGCCCGCCGCGCGCGGCGGCCTGCGCATCGCGGGCCGGCGCATCGCCGACCTCCGCGCCGGCGCCCTCCGCGTCCTCCGAGCTCGCCGGCGGCGCGCTCAGCGTCGCGCGGAGCTGCGAGAGCTTCGCGGGATACAGGTCCGCCGCGTCCACGGCGCCCCCGGGGAGCACCGCGCGCGACAGGATCCACGACTTGTTGCCCCGGCCGGCGCAGGCGTCGAGCACCCGCTCGCCAGGGCGCGCGCCGAGCGCGAGCGCGAGCGCCTGCGCCCCCTCCTCCTGGCCGATCCACGCCGCGCCGAAGCCGGGGAGCCGCCGCACATCGCCCGCGCCGCGCGCGACGATCGCGGTCGGCGAGACGCGCCCCGGCTCGAACGACGCGGCGGGCGCGGCGCCCCGCAGCGCCTCGAGCCACGCGTCGCGGTCCTCGCCGGGCGCAAGGCAAAGCCCGGTCGGCGGCGGCACCGGGCCGGCCGACAGGAACGCCTCGGCCGCTGCACGGCCGAGCGAGCGGCGCAGGGAGCCCCGCAGCCACCCCGGCGCCGAGGCGACCACCGCGCCCGCGAGCGGCGGGCGACCGGCCTCCATCGCTGCAGCGAGCCTGCGCAGCACGGCGTTCGCGAACGCGCCGACGCGCGGCCCGCCGGCCGCCTGGGCGCCGTCCACCGCCTCGGAGACGGCCGCGAACGAGGGGACACGATCGAGGAAGCACAGCGAGTACGCGCCCATCAGCACGTGCGCGCGCACCAGCGGATCCGTCGTCCAGCGGCTCTTCGCGGCGAACTCGGCGATCCGCGCCTCGAGCGCCACCTGCGCGCGCAGGACGCCGTAGACGAGCTCGGTCGCGAGGCCCACGTCCCGCGGGTCGAGCGCCGGGGCGCGGCGCAGCTCGGCGTCGAGGGCCGCCGAGGCGAACGCGTCCGCGGCCCACACCCGCGCGAGCACGCGCGCCGCGATCGCGCGCGGCGCGCTCTCCTTCGGGCGCGGCGCGGCGCCGCCCCCATCCCCTTTTGTCCGGTCAGCCAACGAGCTCCTTGAACTGCCCCTGGATCACGTCCCAGCGGCGCTCGACGTCATTCTTGAAGGCGATGCCCATCAGGCCGATGAGCACCACGAGCCCGACGAGGCTCGCGATCTCGCGGACGCGCAGCGGCAGCGGGCGCCGCAGCACGGCCTCGAACGTGAAGAACAGGAGATGACCGCCGTCGAGCACGGGGATGGGCAGCAGGTTGATGAGCCCCAGGTTGATCGAGATGACCGCCATCGCCCAGACGAAATAGCTGACCCCCTTCGCGCCCTCCTCGCCGATGACGTCGTACACCGTGATGGGGCCGCCCAGCGTGGAGATGCTGACCTTGCCCTCCATGATGCGGACGATCCCGACCACGATGAACCGGATGACGTCGTACGTCTCGTCGACGGCGCTCTCCAGGGCGAACCGGAACGCGGACGGGCTCTCGACATAAGGCTCGGCCACCATCGGCGACCAGTTCGACGCGCGCAGGTAGAAGCGCGGGCGATGCTGGCCGTACTCGTCGACCCAGTCCTCGCGCCGGAGCTCGATGGTGCCGCTCCTGCGCTGGCCCGAGCGCTGCCACGTGAGGACGTGCGGCCGGTCGGGCGCCGCGAACAGCAGCTCGACGAACGTCGACCAGGCGGTGACCTCGACCCCGTCGACCTCGGCGATGCGATCGCCCGGCCGGAGCTCGGCGTCCCACTCGGCCGAGCCCTCGGGCACCTCGGCGACGTAGAGGTCGGCCGGCTCGATGCCGGTCCGCGCGAGCAGGTCGCCGTGGCCGGTCTCCGGGGTCAGCGCGGCGACGCCCGACTCATAGACGGCGAGCTCGGCCAGCCCGCCGAGCGCGCGCTGCACCGGGACCGGGCGCAGGTACGTGACCGGCACCGTGGCGCCGCGGTTGTCCTCGAGCGCGAGCTCCAGGTCGTCGAAGGTCTTCACGGGCGTGCCGCGCACCTCCGTCACCACGTCGAACGTGCGCAGCCCGGCGCGGAACGCCGGCGAGTCGGGCCGCGAGACGCCGACCACGGCGGCAGGGCGGCTCGGCCTGATGCCGATCTCGCCCACCCGGTCGACGATCTCGAGCGGCTTCTGGACGACCTTCTCCTCCGGGACGACCGTGACCTCGACGTGCTCCTTGTCGCGGAACACCTTGAGCCGGAGCTCCTGGTTCGGGCTCTTGGTGACGATGCGGTGGAGCTCGGCGAAGGTGCTGACGCGCTCGCCGTCCACCTCGAGGATGCGATCGCCCGGGAGGAGCCGGCCCTCGGCCGGGTGCCCCGGCAGGACCACGCCGACCGTCGGCGGGACGAAGCGCGTCTCCCCGATGAAGACGGCGAAGTAGAGGAGCACCGGGAAGAGCACGTTCATCGCCGGGCCGGCCATGACGATGATCACGCGCTTCCAGAGCGCCTGGGACTCGAAGGTGCGCTTGCGATCCTCGGGGAGCACGGCCTCCTGCCGGTTCTCCTCGAGCATCTTCACGAAGCCGCCCAGGGGCAGGAGCGCGATGCAGTACTCCGTCTCCCGGCCCCGCAGGCGCAGCACCCGGGGTCCGAAGCCGATCGAGAAGGTGAGGACCTTCACGCCGAAGATCTTCGCGCACACGAAGTGGCCGAGCTCGTGCACGAAAATGAGCACGGAGCAGAGCAGCGCGAAATACAGGAGGTCCACGGCGGCGGTTGTCTTTACGCGAGGCCGGGCGCGGTGACCACTGGCCACTGGGGGCACACCGGGGCGCGGCGCGCTCCGGCGTGGAGGGCCGGCTCAGGGGAGTGACGAGCTCGGCGGGTCGCCGCCGGCGCCGCTCGCGCCGTTCACGCGGGCGCGCGCCCGGAGGACCCGGTGCCGGGCGCGGCGGAGCTGGACCTCGGCCGCCTCCTCCTCGGTGCGGAAGCGATCCTCGAGCGCCGCGAGGAGCTCGTCCGACCAGGGCTTGCCCTCGGACGCCTCGATGGCCCCGAGGAGCAGGCGCGCCCGCGCGCGCTGCTCGGTCTCGGTCCGGTACCGCTTCCGCTGCATCAACAGCCTCGTCACCCAGACCGCGAGCGCGACCGCGACCGCGCCGAGCAGCCAGGTGATCGTGCTGACGAGCTGCGCCCCCTCGTCGGCGAGGTGGCCGATGCGCGAGAGCAACGACCCGTCCTGCGTGCCGCCCCGCTGCTGCACCTCGGTGAGCGCGTCGCTCGCGCCGGCGACCATCTCGCGGCCGATGACGCGCGCCGTGGCGCCCAGCGCGCGCTGGAGCTCGTCGCTGGCGAGCAGCGAGGTCATCCCCGGGCCGAGGTCCTCGGCGATCACCCCCTGGAGCGCCGGGCCGAGCTGCTCCCGCAGCGCCGTCGCTACGGACGGGCCGAGGTCGGCCTCGTCGAGGCTCTCCTTGAGCTGCCGGACGCTCGCCGCCACGAGCGATCCCGCCGCGCGCTGGAGCTCGCGCCGGCGGTCCTCGCTCAGCGCTCCGTCCAGCGCTCCGTCCATCGCGCTCCGCACGGCCCCCCGCATGTACTGCGCGGTGAGCTCGTCGATGCGCGCGGCGCGGCCCTCCTCGCTCAGCGAGGCGAGCGTCCCGTCGATCAGCCCGGCGATGAGCTGCCGCTGCGCCGCCCTCATCTCCGGGCTCGCCATCATCCGCTCGACGCGCCGCTGGGTCTCCGCCTCCTCCAGCTTCCGGAGCCCCTCGTCGATCGCCGCCGGCGTCTGGACCCTGGCCACCTCCTCATCGACCGAGGTGATCCGCGTGGGGAGGGCGCACCCGCCGGCGCCCACCAGCAGGCAGAGCGCGGTCACGCGCCCCAGGAGATCTCCGGATCGAGCGCCGCGCACACGCATGAGAGAGGGCTTTGCATCACCGGTGCCCGCGGCCAGGCTCAGCGCGCATGCGCACGAGCCCACAAACACCTGCAATTTCGCCTCGTGGCGAAATGCCACAGAGCACAGAAGTGAGTCATCGCGTGTCCTGGAGGGCCGCGAGCTCCGCGCATCCGTGATATCTCACCGATGGAAATCGGCCGGGCGCCGCGCCTGCGAGCGGACGCCCGCGGCGGAAGGTCTCCTGGCCGATTCTCGCGATGTGCCCCCATACGAACTGCGAGGTCCCATCATGAAGCACACGATTGAGCACGACCTGAACGACGGCGAGGCGAAGGTGGTCACCGAACGAGCGATCGCGCAATACCGAGAGCGGTACGCGGAGTTCGCGCCCTTCCTCGTGTGGCTCGACGAGAAGCGCGCCGAGCTCGGCTTCTCGGTGAAGGGGGTCAAGCTGAAAGGCAGCATGGAGCTCCGCCCCGGCGCCGTGGACGTCGATCTCGACGTGCCGTTCCTCCTGCGCCCCTTCAAGGGAGTGGCGATCGCCGCCATCGATAAAGAGGTTCGCCACTTCATCGGAGAGGCGCACAAGGAACGGGCTCAGGCGGCCGGCAAAACCGCCTAGCGAGCGGCCTGTTCCGCCGTGGACATGAACGCCGGCCGGCGCTACCTTGCGGTGACAGGTTCGACTTCGCCGGCCGAAGCACGCCCCGCGACATGACTCACTCCAGTGCTCGGCCGGCAGGGGCTGTCTCCTCGCCGCGCTCTCTCGATCTCGCCGCCGCGCTCACGGGGTGAGCGCCTTCACGGCCGTCAGCTTGCGCGAGGCGAGCACGCCGTGGATCGCCGTGATGCGGCCGCGCGCGTCGACGTCGCAGCGGAGGACGTACCTCGGAGCGAGCCTGTCCACGCCGGCCCGGCGCTCGACGACGAGCGCCGGGAGGCCGTTGACGAGGCGGATCTCGTGACGGAGCTCCCGGCCGCCCTCATGCCGCAGCAGGCCGACGAAGAACCGCGCGACCCGGTTCGGGCCGACGACGATCCGGCGCGCCGCCTTGTACTCGCCGTTCGCGTCGTTGACGACGCGGACGCCCTCGCTGAGGAGCGCCTCGATGGCGGGGACGTCCTGCGTCGCGAGGGCCTGCAGGAAGCGCATGAGCGCCGCGCCCGACCGCTCGACGAGCTCGGGCGAGGGGCGGCAGCGCTCGCGCTCGTACGGCTCGAGCGCGCGGCGGGCGCGGTGGTGCGTGGTCTTCACGCTGGCCTCCGACAGGGCGAGCGCGTCGGCGGTCTCCTGCACCGAGTAGTCGAAGACGTCGCGGAGCAGGAGCACGGCGCGCTGCTGCGGGGTGAGCGCCTCGAGCGCGATCAGGAAGGCGAAGGACGCGCTCTCGAGGAGATCGTAGCGGCCCTCGGTGCCGTCCTTGCCCGGGATCTCGAACGACGGGGGCTCGGGCTCCGCCTCGATCGGCGAGGGGAGCCACGGGCCGTCGTAGGCGCAGCGCTTGCGGCGCCGGAGGGCGTCGCGGCCGAGGTTGAGCGCGACGCGCGCGAGCCACGGGCGTACAGGCTCGTCCGTGCGCGCAGGCGGGCGCTCCAGCGCGCGGACGAACGTCTCCTGCACGATGTCGTCCGCGTCGGCGGCGCTGCCGGTGAGCCGGTAGGAGAGCGCCCAGAGGAAGCGCTCGTCCTCGCGGTAGCTCGCGGCGACGAAGCTCGGGGGAGGGGCGAGCGCCGCGCCGGGGGCCGAGGAGGCGGAGGAGGCCGTGGAGCTGCTCATGGAGCGCCCGGGTAACCCCGTCACGCCGCGCGGTCGAGCGCCCGGCGCGCGAGCACGGCCGCGGCGGCGTCCCGCGCGCTGCCGAGGCTCGCGTCGGCGAGCATGCCCGTCGGTCCGACCCAGTCGCCCGCGAGAAAGAGCCCGTCGACCTCCCGGACGCGGACGCCGGGGCGCCCCGCGTAGCCGCCCCCCTCGGCGGCGACCACGGCGTTGGAGACGACGAGCGAGGGCAGGAAGCGGCGCTCGACGAGCACGTCGCGGTAGCCCGGCTGCGCGCGCTCGAGGAGGTCCTGGAGCTCGCGCTCGGCGTCGCCGCCGGCGAGCTCGGGGCCGTACTGGGCGGCGTGGAAGACGGCGCCGCCCTCGGGGGCGAGCCGCGCGACCCCGGAGTGGAGCGACAGGTAGAGGGGGCGGTCGATGCCCATCACGAAGCGGAAGCGCGGGCGAGGCAGCCGGGACAGCGCGACGTCGAGGCACGCGGCGCGGACCGGGACGGCGCGCTCGGCGTGCGCGGCGAGCGCCGGGACGTCGGGCGCGAGCGCGGCGGCGGCGCGCGGGCTCGCGGCGAGCAGGACGGCGCCGGCGCCGAGGCGGTCGCCGTTCGCGAGCTCCACGAAGGAGACGGCGCCGCCCTCGACGGCGACGCGCGTCGCCCGCGCGCCGGTGAGGATCTCGACGCCGGCCGCCTCCGCGGCGCCGCGCAGGCCGTCG
>JAICEP010000369.1 GCA_025924095.1 Sorangium sp. | reverse complement strand
TCGGTCGCGGCCGGGCGCGTCCTTTCCGCCGGCGAGCGCGCCGGCCCTGGCGAGCAGCGCGCCGGCGGAAGCCCCCTCGAGGCCGGCCCGGTGGAGGCCCATGCTGCTCCTCGCGGGCGGCCTGCTCGGCGGCGCCGCGGCGGCGGCGGCGCTTGCGTTCGCCACCGCCCGCACGCCGCGCGATGTCGAGCTGGTGCAGCGCCTGCCCGCGCCGGCGCGCCCCACGGTGGTCAGCGCGGGCCGCGGCGACGGGGCGCGCCCGCCGGCCGCCGGCGCGGACGGCGCGGACGCCCAGCAGCCGGCGCCCGGCCCTCGCAACGGGCTGGTGCCCCTGCCGAAGGCCCCGCGCCCCTCGCGCGAAGGCGGCGCGCCCGCGCCCTCGACCACGGCGCAGCCGAGCGCGGCGAGGCCGTTCGATCACGCGGCGGCCCACGCCGCGCTGCAACGCAAGGGGTCGACCGCGCCGGTCCACTGCAAGGGCAGGGAGGGGCCGAAGGCGGTGACGGCGCGCGTGTTCTTCAACCCCGCGGGCGCGGTGCAGCGCATCGGGATCGATCCGAGGGTCGCGATGACCCCGGCCGGGAGCTGCGTGCACATGGTC
Organism: Sorangium sp.; assembly: GCA_025924095.1. Taxonomy (GTDB): domain Bacteria; phylum Myxococcota_A; class Polyangia; order Polyangiales; family Polyangiaceae; genus Sorangium. The sequence goes on along the minus strand of JAICEP010000369.1, from coordinate 7,325 downwards.
CTCGGCTCCACGCGGGTGCCGCCGTTCGACGGGAACGAGCTCCAGGAGGTCTCGACGACCGTCGCGATCGAGTGAGCTCCGCGGGCGGAGCTAGCGGCCGGCCGGCCCGGTCACGGGCCTTCGGAGACGCACTCGCCCTCGCCGCGGAAGTGCCCGAGCGTGCGCGAGAGCGCCGCGACGAACGCACCGAGATCATTGATGTTTCCGGCGCTGCCCGTGCCGTAGCCGCCCTCCTCGATCGCGACGAGGCGCACCGCGGCGAGCTCCTCCAGGGTGACGGCGCCGTCGCCGTCGGCGTCCGCGGCGGCGATCGGCGCGAAGCGGCGCGCCGCGGTCGCGGACTGGAGGTCGTCGTAGAAGAAGTGGTCGCCGTGGATCGTGAGCTCCACGGTGTCGGTGCCGCCGTTCGTGACGAGGACGCCCTCGGTCTCCTTGCCGGCCTTCTCGCCCTGGCAGTCGGCGTAGCGCGTCGCGATCGAGAAGGTCCAGTCGAGGCGCTTCTCGTCGCCGCCGTCCCCCTTCCGCGCGATCGCCTCGATGTGCACCGACGCGCCCGCTGCCAGCATCAGCGCCTTGTCCTCCTCGGTCGCCCCGTCGAGCGCGGTGTCCGCGTCCGCCGGGCCGATCTCGTAGGAGACGCGCTCCCAGGGCTTCGCCTCGAGGCCCTCGAACGTCACGACCGGCTTCACGCCGGGCTTCGTGTGGTCGACAAGGATCGAGCCCTCCATCCGGGCCCCGACGTTCCCCTCGCGATCGGCGACGGTCACGTTCCGGAGGACGAGCAGGAACTTCTCGTACCGGATGCTCCAGCCGTCCTCGAGATCCGCGGCCGGGATCTCCTGCTCGATGTACTCCTCTCCCCACGTCGAGAACGCCACGCTCCCGGCGCCCGACGCGCCGTCGTCGCCGCAGCCGGCGAGCGCCGTCGCGGCGAGCGACAGCGCCGCCGCGCACATTCCTCCGGTGATCCTCATCGCTCCTTCTCCTCCTGCTGCGGGGCGCCGGGCGCGAACGAGAGCGCGTAGGCCGTCCCCTTCTTGAGGCCCCGCACGAAGCCGCGCCGGGCCTGGCTCTCCGGCTCGAGATCGGCCGGCGCGCCGTCGTCGCTCCCGGCCACGTCCTCGAAGTCGACCTGGTCGAGCCAGACCGCCGGCTTGACCACGAGCGTGACGACGCCGGGCCCGTCGAGGTAGACCTCCTCGAAGACGCACCCTTCCACCGCCGGCTCGCCGGTCGCGTCGCTGACGACGTCCGCGAGCAGGGCGCGCGCGCGGAACACGCGCGCGACGTCGCCCTTCTCGGCGCGGCCCTCGAGGGCGACGACGTGCCCGTCGAGCTCCGCGGCGAACGGGCCCGCGGGCGGCGCGCCGAACGTGAAGCGCGCCGATCGCACGACGCCGCTCACCGCGTCGGCGTCCGCGAGCGCGGTCGCCCCCTCCAGCAGGTCGACCGAGGTGGGCTGCGTCATCTGGCCCCTCGCCTCGCCGGCTTGATAATGGCCCGGGTGGGCGTGCGCCTCCGGAACGGCCCACCGGGCGAGCCGGTCGAGCAGCGAGGGCGCGTCGCCGCGGCCCGGCGCCGCGCGTAGCGCCGTGAACGGGGCGCCCTCGAAATAGTAGACCGACCCGACCGACAGGTGCGCCTTCGACAGGGTGATCGTCCAGCCGAGCGCGTTCGTGAACGGCTCGGCCGGCGCCGCGTCGGCGGCGATCTCGGTCGCGAGCGTGAGGCGCTTGCCGGCGGTCGAGTCGCCGTCCGCGGCGCCGCACCCGGCGGCGAGCGCGCCCGCGGCGAGGAGCCCCGCCGCGGCGAGCGCGGCGCGCCGGCGGGGCCTTTCGTGTGCTGTGGTGGACGTCATCGAGGACCTCATCCGAGAAAGAGAGAGAGCGAGACGAGGAAGCTGCGCGGGGCGCCGACCGTCACGTGCCGCGCGGGCAGGAGGTCGGGCGCCGCGCCCCGGGTGAAGCTCGACGGGTAGACGAACTCGCCGTCGAACCAGGCCGCGTCGAGGAGGTTGTAGACGTCGAGCCCGAGCTCCCCGTACGGCAGCGGGCGTCCGTGGAGCAGCGTCACGCCGGCGCCCGCGCGGGCCTCGAGGCGCCGGCCGAACAGCGCGCCGAGGCGCGGCGTCACCGCCAGATCGGCGCGCGCGACGACCTGCGGCACGAACGGGAGGAGATCGCCCGCCGCGTAGCGCCCGCCCGCGGCGGTGAAGGCGGCCCGCGTGTACGTCAGGCCGACGCTCGACACGAGCCACGGCGCGGGGCGCGCGACGGCGTCGAGGGCCACCCCGGTGCGGGCCGTGGCGGGGACGGGCTCGTTGCGGCCGATCGCCTCGTCGAAGACGAGATCCTCGCTGAGGCGCGCGTGGAACAGCGCCGCCGACGCCCTCACGAGCTCGTCCGCGTAGCGGAGCCCGGCCTCGGCGGAGAGCGCGCGCGTGAAGGGGGTCCGCTCGCCCTCGCCGAGGCTGCGCGCCTGGGGCGAGCGGAACCCCTGGCCCACGCTGGCGAGCGCGTGCAGCCCGGGGAGCAGCGTCACGTCGATCGTGCCCTTGCCGCCCACGTGGACGCCCTGCGCGCTGCGCGCCTGCGCGCCCTCGCCGGCGTGGTCGACGACCTGGTAGGCGAGCCCGTCGGCGCGGAGCCCGCCGCGCACCGTGACCCGCCGCGCCGGCCGGATCGACGCGTCGAGGTAACCGGCGAGGTCGGTCGCGCGCACCTTCGCGTCGACGAGCGTCGCGGTCGGCCGGCCGTCGACGGCCGCGAGGCGCCGCTGCGACTGCTCGATCCAGTCGGTGCGCGCGACGATGCCCGCCTCGAACGTGTCGCGATCCGACAGCACCGGGAACCTGAGCCGGTACGAGGCGGTCGCGCCCGCCGTGATCGCCTCGTTGAGCTGCTGGGTGGCGTCGCCGGAGGTCGGATCCGTGAGGTAGCCGGTGAAGTTCGAGCGCAGGCGGAGCGCGCGCAGCACGACGAACGGCGCGAGCGAGAGGCCCTCGCCGCGGGCGGCGTCGCCGCCGGACGAGCGCAGGTCGACGACGAGCTGCGCGCGCGACGAGTCGCCGCCCTGATCCGGGTCGTACGAGGCGAAGCGGTCGACCTTGCCCGCCTCGAGGTCGTCGAGGCGCAGGACGCCGGCGGAGCCGAAGCGCGAGGCGAACGCCGACACCATCACGCGCGCGCGGACCCCCGCGAGGGGCTCGTAGACGCCCTGCGCGATGGCCGAGGTCCGGCTGGCGGCGCGGGCGGGGCCGAAGCCGTCGGTCGTGTACGCCTCGAAGGCGGCGAACGTTGTCTCGTCGGCGTGCTCCGGGTGGTAGGCGAGGAAGAGCCGTCGCGCGCCGAACGAGCCGGCGGAGGCGGTGGCGGTGATCCCCGGCTCGTCGTAGCCGAGCTCGAGGCGCACGGTGCCGGCGACGGCGAAGTCCCCCTGGCGCGGATCGTACGACCCGGGTTGCGCGCGGAGCTCGCGGATCACCTCGGGCATCACGAAGTGCAGATCGGCGTAGCCCTGCCCGTGGACGTTGGACACCTCGTTGACCGGCGCGCCCGCGACCCAGATCTCGAGGTCCTGCCCGTGGACCGCGTCGAAGCCGCGGAAGAAGATCTGGTGCGCCTTGCCCTCGCCGCTGTGCTGGGCGGCGAACACGCCCGGCACGAGCTGCAGCACGTCGCTCGCGGTGCGGTGGGGCGCGGCCCGCACCTCGGCCCGCTCCCGCACCGTCTCCGAGGCGCTGCGCGGCGGCGGCGCGCCCTGCACCACGACCGCGACCGGCGCGGCGTCGCCGGCGCGCGCCGGGACGGCGGCCGTGGTGATGACGGCGGCCGTGGTGATAAGGAGCGGCGCGAGCGCCGTGCGCAGGGAGAGGGTCACACCGGGACCGCTCCGTAGCACGTTTTTATGAGTTCGTGCTACGCAGCTGGATGCGCTCGCTCGCCTGGGACCCTACCGGCGCGCCTGCTAGAGGTTTCAGGCGGCGGGCGCGGGGTGTCCGCGGCGTTCCTTGTCGCTGGCCGCCGGGCGCCGCTCCTGGACGAGCGGGGGTTACTTTTCAGCGCCCGCTCGATTCGTGCGCTGGAGCGGATCGCGACAGCGATCGCGACAAGATGACGCATTCAGGTTGGTGACGACGCGGCCTATCGTGGCGCGCGTTGTTCCTTGGTTCCTCAGGAGGACTCTCATGAAACGCGGTCTTCGTGCATCACGGCTCTTGTTCCCGCTGGTCGGGGCGGCGCTCTCGCTCACGGCGTGCGGCAGCGATGGTGGGGTGAACCCTGTCGATGGCACCTCATCGACCTCGACGGGCGCCGCCGGCGGCGGGGCCGGCGGGGGCGGCGGGGACGCCGGGGCGGGCGGCGAGGGGGGGAGCGGCGAGGCCGGCGGCGGCGGGGCCGGGGGCGGCGACGCGGCGGTCGCTGTCGAGCTGCAGTTCGAGGGCCGCGTCGGCGACGAGGTGTTCTCCTGCAGCGACACCTACGCTGTCGGCACCGCGGCGACGGACGTGAAGCTCAACGACTTCCGCCTGTACATTCACGATGTACGCCTGCACCGCGCGGACGGCGAGGAGGTGCCGCTCTCGCTCGAACAGGACGGGCTGTGGCAGCACGAGAACGTCGTGCTCCTCGATTTCGAGGACAGGTCGGGCAGCTGCGCCAACGGGACGCGGGAGATGAACGGGCTCGTGCGCGGGACGGTTCCGGCCGGGGAGTACGATGGCCTGTCGTTCAAGCTCGGCGTTCCGTTCGAGCTCAACCACGGCGACGCCTCGGTCGCGCCGTCGCCGCTCAACCTCTCGGGGCTGTTCTGGAGCTGGAACGCCGGGTACAAGTTCCTGCGCCTCGACAGCGTCTCCGAGGTGGGCGAGAGCCCCTTCCTCGTCCATCTCGGGAGCACCGGCTGCGTCGCCGGCGACGGCGGTGAGATGACCGCGTGCGACCGCCCCAACGTGGCCGAGATTGCCTTCCAGGGCATCGACCCGCTCACGACGAAGGTGCTCGTCGACTATGCGGCGCTCGTGACGGACAGCGACGTGTCCGGGAGCCCCGACAACACGCCGGGCTGCATGTCCGATCCGACGGATCCCGAGTGTCCGCCCCTGTTCGTCCATCTCGGCGTCGACATCGCCGACGGCTCGCCGCGCCCCGAGCAGCAGTCGTTCTTCAGGATAGACTAGGAGCCATGACCATGTTCGCTCTGGTGACCGCCCTCCGCCGCTCCGCGCTCTCCTCTGTCCTGGCCGCGCTGGCGGCCCTCGCCTGTGCCTGTGGCGACGACGTCATTTTGCCGGGCGCGGGCGGGCCTTCGGGGGAGGGCGCCGGCGGCCAGGGCGGGGGCGATGGTGGAAGTGGCGGGGGAGGCGACGCGGGTGCGTACGTCTGGGGGCTGCCGCCGGGCTTCCCGGTGCCGAAGGTCCCCCAGGACAACCCGATGTCGTCGGCCAAGGTCGAGCTCGGCAGGCGGCTGTTCTACGACAGGCGCCTGTCCGGCAACGGCACGTACTCCTGCGGCTCGTGCCATGTCCAGGAGCTCGCGTTCACCGACGGCCTCGCGAGCGCCCTCGGCTCGACCGGCCAGCTGCACTCGCGCGGCTCGATGGCCCTGGTCAACGTCGCTTACCTCACGACGCTGACCTGGGGGAATCCGCTCCTCGACACGCTCGAGGAGCAGGCGCTCCTTCCCATGTTCGGCGAGACGCCTGTCGAGCTCGGGCTCGCGGGCATGGAAGAAGAGCTGTTCGAGCGGCTCCGGGACGAGCCGCTGTACCAGGAGCTCTTCCCCGCGGCCTTCCCCGGCGACGAGGCCCCCATCGACCTCGCCAACATCACGAAGGCGATCGCGGCGTTCGAGCGGTCGCTGCTCTCGTACCGCTCGCCCTACGACCGGTACCGCTACGACGGCGACCCTTCGGGGATGCCGGACGCGGCGCTGCGCGGCATGGATCTCTTCTTCTCCGAGAAGCTCGAGTGCTTCCACTGCCACGGTGGCTTCAACCTGTCGGACTCGGTGCAGCACGACGGGACCACCTTCACGGAGGTGATGTTCCACAACACGGGTCTCTACAACATCGGCGGGAGCGGAGATTACCCCGAGGGCAACGCCGGGGTCTACGAGATCTCCGGCAACGAGGCGGACATGGGCCGGTTCCGCGCGCCCACGCTGCGCAACATCGCCCTCACGGCGCCGTACATGCACGACGGCAGCGTCGAGACGCTCGAGGAGGTGCTCGACCATTACGCCGCGGGAGGGCGTACGATCGAGGACGGCCCCAGCGCCGGTGTGGGGAGCGAGAACCGGTTCAAGAGCGAGCTCATCACCGGGTTCGATCTCACAGCAGAGGAGAAAGCAGACGTGATCGCCTTCTTGCAGAGCCTGACCGACGATGAGTTTCTGAAGGACCCGCGCTACGCGGATCCGTGGGCGGAGGCGCCGTGAGCCGGGCCCCCATCCTCCAGAGGGCGCTCCTCGTCCCCGCGCTGGCGGCGCTCGTGTCGGCCGCGATGTACGCCGGGGCGTGCGGCCACGACCACGACCACGGGGACACGTCGAGCGGGACGTCGTCCGGGCCGGACCTGGACGACGTCATCTACGAGGGCGGCGCGACCGACGAGGCGCTGCTCGCGCTGCTCGCGGCGGCGCCGAAGGACGAGCCGTCGCAGGGGACGGTGTTCGATGCGCCCGCGGAGGGCGCGACGCTCGCCGGCGACGCCGCGCCGGAGCTGACCTTCCGTGTCGCGGGCGCGGCGCAGTGGGGGGCCCCTCGGGCCGCGCCGGCGCTGCGGTTCGCGGGCGCCGCGCCGGGGGCGGGGGATTCCGGCGCGGCGGGGGCGTCGCTCTGGGCGGAGGTCGGCGCGCTCCTCGGGCCGGTGCGCGCGGCGCGGGCGCACGGGACGCCCATCAACGGGCGCGCCTACTTCCTTGTCTTCTCGACTGCAGAGCGCGAGGGGCTGCTCCGGGTGTTCACGACGAAGCTGAGCTACACGCCGGACGCGGCGGCCTGGGAAAAGCTCCGCGCTGCCGGCGCGCCGATCACCGCCAGCGTGATCAACGCGGTGTTCGAGAACAACCGCGTCGTGCAGGGCGGCGGACCGTTCCCCGGCGAGCCGGTCTCCTTCTCCGTGGCGCCCTGAGGGCCTCCGTGGCGCCCAGAGGGCCCTCCTGAGCCCTCTGGCGCCCCCGAAGCCTTCTCCGGCCCCGAAGGCCCTCCATGGCGCCCCGAAGGCCCTCCGTGGCGCCCGGAGGGCCCGCCGTGGCGCCAGCCACCCACGGCGGCGGTCCGGCGCGCGCTCCTCGCGCGCCTGGCGGGCACCGCGTCCGTCCCC
>JAICEP010000368.1 GCA_025924095.1 Sorangium sp. | reverse complement strand
GGGGGGGGCGCCCGCTTCGGAACCGGGCCCATCTCGGCTTTTTCGGTGCTCGGCGACCGAGAGACCGCCTGCGCGCCTAAAACGCCGATCTGGGCCCGTCTCCTGTGCGGGCGCTCCCCCGCGCTGTGGGGGGGGAACGGGGGAACGGGAGAGGTTTGGCGTGGCGGAGCGCGCTTGCGTGGCGAGAAGGTCGCCGGGGCGGGAATGGCGCGGGGGCTAGAGGGCGAAGACCGGGCCGATGGTGGGCGCTAGGACGAGGCCGAGCGTCGGCCACATCAGCATGACCTTCACCTCGGCGGACACACCGAAGTGCGGGGTGATGCCATAGACCACGCCGGCACCGACCGCCGAGAAGTTCCGACCGGTGATCTGGTAGGCGTCGAGGTCCTCGACGAAACGGGTGTCCGACGGGCACCTGTTGCTGCCGCTCCCCTCCTGCAGCGAGCCGTCCTCCCTCCGACGATCGCACACATCCACTGGCACCGAGGCGTTCACCTGGGCCAGACCAATGGGCGACAGGAACCCATACGGGCGGAATCCACCCTTCTCGACAATCCGATCTCCCAGGAGGAAGTACGTGGCGCGGAGCTCCCCGTGGAGCGGCAGGAAGCTGAGCGCCTGGAGATGCGGGTTCTGCGCCCCGCCCCACGACGTCGGCTCTTCCGCGGAGGTCGGCGAGCCGCCGAAGGCAAATCCAAGCCGCACACCCACGAGCAGCGGCAGGCTCGCGAAGAGCTGCCGGTCGTAGGACAACATCACACGTCCGCCAGCGAGGCTCAGGCCACCCTTGACCCCGTTCGTTCCGGGGAGATCCGCCGGCTCGCCGTAGAACTGCTTGCCGTCGCTGCCCGGATAGAAGCAGGCGTAGGCGGCGTCGCTGCCCGAGCAGACGTAATCCGTGCCGCGCACGAGGAGCAGGTCGAGCCCACCCCAGAGGCCGATCACGTTGCGGTTGCCCTTGCCCTTGCCGCTGGCGGCTTCACCGCCCCCGCCTTCGGTCCCCTGCTCGCAGGTCCCGTTCAGGCAGACGAGCCCGGACTGGCACTCCACGGTCTCCTCGCAGGCCGAACCCCAGTCCTTGTCCCCACGCTCACCGCCGGCCTCGGGGCAACCGGGCAGGCCAGGGGGGCAATCCTCTTTCGCGGCGCACCGCTGCGGCGGCTCCTGGCCGGGGAGAGACGGCTCCTGATCGATCTCGTTCTTGATCGGCACCCGGTGCGGCGCCTGCATCGAACCGGCGGTGCCCACCGGGTCGCCCGCCTCGTCCCGCAGGATCACGAAATACCGGAGCTCGCCGGTCGTCGTGGCATCCTCGCAGGGGATCTCCGCCCCGAAGCCGCTCCCCATGCTCGTCATCTCGAGCGACTTCCACTTGGGCGAGCCGAACGGCTTGTACCGCACCGTCGCCTTGGACGCGTCGATCTCCTCCGGGATCTCCACATAGACGGGCACCGGCGTGTTCACCGCCTGCTCCGCCACCGGCGTGTGCGGAACATCGCCCGCGGCGGCCTTCGCGGGCCTGCCGCCCTCGCCCTGCGCCTCTTTCTGGGCGTCCTTGAACGCCTGGGCCAGCTCGGTCGTCGTCAGCGCGTCGATGAGCGCCGCCTTCGGGTCGGCCCGGAGCGCAAGCACGAACTCCGCCTTGGCCTGATCCAGCTTGTCGCCGCCGCCGTACACCGTGCCGAGCGCGATGTGCAGCTTGCCGATCACCGGCTTCGAGCACGCGCTCTTCGCGCACTTCTTCAGGGCGTCTTTGAGCTTCTTCTCCGCCTTGTCGAACTCGACAGAGAGATAGTCGTCGTCCATCGCCTGGTTGTGCAGCTTCATCGCCTCCGCGTCCCTCTCACCGGCGGCGCTGGCCGCCGCCGGCGCGCCGAGGACGAGCAGCGAAGTCAGTGCGAACGCGAGGCGAGCGCGGCGTGAGCGACAAAGAGACACGGGTTCGAACCTCCAGGAAATGCTGGGGAGAAGCTCTTGCTTTTCAGGATCCGAGCCGGGTCCCCGGCTCCAGGACGGCGCGGTCGAGATCGCGCGTACCCCGACACGCCGGGCGGCGCGCCAGCAGCTGCTTGACTACTGCGCGCCACCTTCCGTGCGGACGAACTGCACGCGCCGGTTCAGGGCGCGGTTCTGATCGGACGTGTTCGGCACGATCGGCTGCTCCATCCCGTAGCCCTTCGACGTCAGCCGGGCCTCGTCGACCCCCTTGGCCACCAGGTACTTCTTCACCGAGGCCGCGCGCCGATCCGACAGCTTCTTGTTGTACGCCGCGGCGCCCTTGTTGTCGGTATGCCCCTGGATCTCGATCCTGATCTTCGGGTTCTGCTGGAGGACCTCCACCACGGCGTCGAGGATCGGGAAGCTCTCGGGCCGGATCTTGTCCCTGTCGAACTCGAAGTGGATCTGCTGCGTGATCTTGATCTCCTTCTCGGTGACGATGACCAGGCTCGGCTTCTTCGGGCAGCCCGGCTTGTCCCCGCCGACCACGCCTGGCTCGTTCGGGCACTGGTCCTCGAGATCGACCACCGTGTCCTGGTCGTTGTCCGGCTCCGGGCAGCCGTCGGCGTCCTCGTAGCCGTCCGGGTCCTCCGGCTCGTTCATGCAGTTCTTGCCGGTGCTGTCCTTGTCGTTCAGGTCGGGGACCGTATCGAGATCGTTGTCGAGCTCGGGGCAGCCGTCCTCGTCGAGGTAGCCGTCCTTGTCCTCGGGCAGGAGCACGCAGCTGTCCTTGCCGTCCGTGATGCCGTCGCCGTCGGTGTCCGGATCGTCCGGGCAGCCGTCGTCGTCCTGGAAGCCGTTCCACGTCTCGGCATCGCAGGGGCACTTCTTGTCCTGCGGATCGAGCAGCCCGTCGCCGTCGCAGTCGCCGGGCGTGGGCGGCGCCTCCTCGATGAACCCGCGCTCGGCGCACTTCTGCGGCGGCGAGAGATCGTAGGCGGCGTGCGTGTTCGCCTTCGCGATGTCGAGGTGCTCCTTGGCGCGGGCGAAGAAGCCCTGATCGAGCTCGACCTTGGCGAACGACAGGTGCGACTTCGCCATCGCCAGCTCGCGCGGCGCGCAGCGGAGCGCGCCGTTGCGCTCCGCCTGCTTCGCGATGGTGCTCAGCGCCTCGATGTCGCCGCGCATGACCGGCACCTGCGCGCACGAGAGCGCGGACCCCGCGATCATCACGACGGCGATGGCGCCGGCGCCGGCGCGACGAGCGCGGTGGGAAGGTCGACGCTTCATCCGAATGCTCATCGACCCGCGCCCTCGTGTGCCTGCTTCGCCAGGGTGATCGCCTTGTCCGCGTACTCCTCCGCGACGTCGGCGAAGTCGATCGCGTCGCCGTAGTCGGCGGCCGCGGCCTCCTCGCGCGCCTTCCAGAGGTGCTCTCGCGCGGTGTAGTACTCGTACGGGGCGTACTTCGCCGCGCCGAGCGCCTCCGCCGTCTCGAGCTTGCTCGAGGCCGAGTTCGCGGTGAATGCGTAGATGGCGCCGCCGCAGCCGCTCGTGAGAGCGGCCGCGAGCACCATGCCCGCGCCTGAAATCCAAATCCCGAATCGCCGCCCGTGCGTCGTCACGATCGCGTTCTTTCTGGAGCGGGCCCTTGGACCGTCCGCCCGGTCGTCGCGACGCTATCAAGGGCGCTCGGCGCGCGTCAACCGGCTCGGGAAAGGGAGAGGAGGTTAGAGCTTCCGGTAGACGCCCACGACCACGCCGAGGAGCATCGCGGGCTTGAAATCGCTCGCCCGGACCAGGATGGGCGCCATCGCCGCGTTGGCCGGCTGGAAGCGCACGTAGTCCTTCTCGGGGAAGAAATATTTCACGGTCGCCTCGTCGCCGATCAGCGCCACCACGATGTCGCCGCGCTGCGCGGTGAGCTGCCGGCGCACGAAGATGTAGTCGCCGCTGAAGATGCCCGCCTCGATCATCGAGTCGCCCGTGACGCGCAGGCCGAACACCTCGCGCCCGCCGCGCACGAGCGTCCGCTCGATCCGGACCGTATCGAGGACGTGCTCCTCGGCGAGGAGCGGCAGGCCCGCGGCGATCCGGCCGACGACCGCGATCTCGACGAGAGAGTCGTCCTGGTCGTTCGCAGGGGCGTCGTTGCCGCCGGCCACCAGCGCGCCGCGGAGCTCGGCGCCGCCGTTCGTGCCGCCGCCGTCGAGGTCGCGCGGCCGGAGGGCGCGCGATTTCATGTCCTCGCGGGTGAGGTAGCCCTTGCGCTCGAGCGCCCGGAGATGATCGTTCACCCCGTTCGTCGAGCGGATCCCCATATGCGCGCCGATCTCACGCAGCGTCGGCGGGTACCCGCGCTCGGTGATCGACTGCCGGATATAGTGAAGCACCTGCTGTTGCCGCTCGGTGAGCCCCTGCATCGGGCGGAACCTACTGAACGGTTGGGTAGATGTCAAAAAAGTGTGGAGGCCTCTCTCCACAGGGCCGAATTTGCCGCGATCTTCGGGGAGCCGGCGCGGCGCGCGGGCGCGGCTGACCCCGTGGCGGCGGCCGCGCGGTGAGCCGGGGGGCGCGTCGAGCGTGCAGGGTGAACCGAAGGGCAGGGGCCTCGGATCACGTCGGCTTCAGGTCGGCTTCGGGAGGTTGTTCCGCGAGCTCATGGCCTGGCGGGGCTCGAGCATCGCCCGGATCTCGTCTGCGTCGGTGGCGGCGGCGAACATCTCCTCCAGCGTGATCATCCGGCGCTGGTAGAGGGAGATGAGCGACTGCGCCATCGTCTGCATCCCGCTGCCGGACTGGCCCACCTGCATCTGCGAGTAGATCTGGTGGAGCTTGTCCTCCCGGATGAGGTTCCGGATCGCGGCGTTCGGGATCATGACCTCCATCGACATGACGCGCCCCGGGCCGTTCGCGCGCGGCAGGAGCAGCTGCGTCATCACGGCGACGAGCGTGAAGGACAGCTGCTGGCGCACCTGCGACTGCTGGTGCGGCGGGAAGACGTCGATGATGCGGTTGATCGTCGAGATCGCCGAGTTCGTGTGGAGCGTGGCGAACACGAGGTGGCCCGTCTCGGCGATCGTCAGCGCCGACTCGACCGTCTCCAGGTCGCGCATCTCGCCGACGAGCACGACGTCCGGATCCTGGCGCAGGGCGTAGCGCAGGGCGTCCTTGAACGATGCGGTGTCGGAGCCGATCTCGCGCTGGTTCACGAGCGAGAGCTTGTGCGGGTGCAGGTACTCGATCGGATCCTCGATCGTGAGGATGTGGAGGCGCTGCTCGGAGTTGATCTTGTCGATGATGCTCGCGAGCGTGGTCGTCTTGCCCGAGCCGGTCGGGCCGGTCACGAGCACGAGGCCGCGGGGCTTGGCGGTGATGTCGAGCACGACCGGCGGCAGGCCCAGCTCGTCGAAGTTCATGATCCGGAAGGGGATCTGCCGGAAGGCGGCCGCCACGGCGCCGCGCTGCATGTAGATGTTCGCGCGGAAGCGGGCGAGCCCCTTCATGCCGAACGACAGATCGAGCTCGCTGCGCTGCTCGAACGTCGCCACCTGCTCCTCGCTCAGCACCGAGTAGCAGAGCTGCTTCGTGTCGCTTGGCATCAGCGGCGGGAGCTTGAGCGGCACCACCGTGCCGTCGATGCGCAGGAGCGGCGGCGTGCCGCTCGTGATGTGCATGTCGCTCGCGCCCTTCTCCACCATCGCGCGGAGGAGCTGCTGGAGCGTGTACCTGAGGCCCTCCTGCTGTCCGACAAGCTCGGTGGTCATGCGCTAGTCCCCCATCGTCACGCGGCCGACCTCCTCGGTCGTGGTGACGCCTGCCAGCACCTTCTCGATCCCGCTCATCCGGAGCGTCAGCATCCCGCCCTTGATGGCCGCGGCCTTGAGCTCGGCCGTGGACGCGCCCTGGAGGACCATCTCCTTCAGCGAGTCGGTGAAGCGCATGACCTCGTAGAGCGCGACGCGGCCCTTGTAGCCGGAGCCGTTGCACGTCTTGCAGCCCCCGCCGCGGACGAGCTCCGCGCGCGCAACCTGCTGCTCGGTGAAGCCGAAGTCGAGGAGCACCGACGAGTCCAGGCGCAGCGGGACGCGGCAGTCGGTGCAGATCTTGCGCGCGAGGCGCTGGGCGAGCACGAGGTTCACGCTGGCGGTGATGAGGAACGGCTCGACGCCCATGTTGAGCAGGCGCGAGATCGTCGAGGGCGCGTCGTTCGTGTGCAGCGTCGAGAGCACGAGGTGGCCGGTGAGCGCCGCCTTGACGGCGATCTCGGCGGTCTCGAAGTCGCGGATCTCGCCGACCATGATGATGTCCGGGTCCTGCCGGAGGAAGGAGCGCAGCGACATCGCGAAGTTGAGCCCGATCTCGTCGTGCATCTGCACCTGGTTGATGCCGTGCAGGTTGTACTCGACCGGATCCTCGGCGGTGCTGATGTTCGAGCCGATCTGGTTCAGGTCCGAGAGCGCCGAGTAGAGCGTCGTCGTCTTGCCGGAGCCGGTCGGGCCGGTGACGAGGACCATGCCCCACGGCTGGCCGATCGCCCACTTGAAGTCCCCGAGCGGCTTCGGGTCGAAGCCGAGCTTCGCCATGTCGAGCTGCAGGTTCCCCTTGTCGAGGAGGCGGAGGACGATCTTCTCGCCCCAGATCGTCGGGAGCACGGAGACGCGGAAGTCCATCTCCCGGCCCCGGCCCATCTTCAGCTTGATGCGGCCGTCCTGCGGGAGCCTCCGCTCGGCGATGTCGAGCGAGCTCATGATCTTGAGGCGGCTCGCGATCGCGTTCTTCAATTTGATCGGCGGCTGCATCTCCTCCATCAGCACGCCGTCGATGCGGTAGCGGACGCGGAGCTTCTTCTCGTACGGCTCGACGTGGATGTCGCTCGCGCCCTTCTTGATGGCGTTCAGGAGGATCGCGTTGACGAGCCGGACCACGGGCGCGCCCTCGGCCGCCTTCTCCAGCTCGAGGACGTTCAGGTCGTCGGCCTCGACCTGGAAGCCGACCTCCTCCTCCCCGAACTCGCTCAGCACCTCGTCGTAGGAGGGCCCGACGTTGTAGGAGCGCTCGATCGCCTCCGTGATGCCCGTCTCGGACGCCACGACGGGCTCGACGTTGAAGCCCGTGAGGAACTTGATGTCGTCGATGGCGTGGAGGTTCGTCGGATCGGCCATCGCCACGACGAGCGCCGTCCCCGACCGGGAGATCGGGATGATCTTGTGCTTCTCGCAGACGTCCCGCGAGACGAGGCGCGAGACCTCCGCGTCGATCTCGTACTCGTCGAGGGCGACAGCCGGGACGCGGTACTGCGTCGAGAGGAAGCTCGTGATCTCGCCGTCGGAGATGTACCCGAGCTTGGCGAGGGCGTAGCCGAGGTTCTGACCTGTCTTGCGCTGCTCCTCCTGGGCTTGCCTGAGCTGCTGGAGGCTGATGAGCTTTTCGCGGACGAGCAGTTCGCCGAGGCGGTTGGTGGTCGACATCGAGGCCGCAAATCCTGCGGGTGGCGAGGGAGGGAGTCAACGCTGGCGGTTGGGGCCGGCGCGCATCAAGGGTAGGATGGGGGCTGGTGGTGAGGATGGCGCTGCGTGAGTCTCTTTGAGTGGTTCGGGCTCAAGCGGGGGGACAGCCGTCGCAGGGCGGCCGAGGCCAGGGAGCTCGCCGGCGATCTCGCGGGGGCGGTCGAGCTGTATCTCGAGGCCGGGATGCCGGACGACGCCGCCCGGGTCCTGCTCCTCCGCGCCGACGCCGAGCGGAGCGTCGAGAAGCGGATCGCCTTCTGCGCGTCGGCGTTCCGCACGGCGGAGAGCCCCGAACTGAAGCGCGCGGCGCTCGGGCGCAAGGCGATGCTCGCGTTCGACCTGGTGCGCGCGCGGGAGGCGAGCGCGATGCGGAGCGAGGTGCTGGCGGTCGCGCGCGAGCTCGAGGCGGCGGGTGAGCTCGAGCGAGCGGCGGACGCGTACGCCCTGGTCGGCGACGCCGAGTCGGAGACGCGCGTGCTG
>JAICEP010000367.1 GCA_025924095.1 Sorangium sp. | reverse complement strand
TCGCCGGCCGAGGCGACCCCTGCCCCTTCGACGACCGCCACGCACGAGTTCGTCGTCCCGAGATCGATGCCGATCACCTTCCCCATATGCGGCGAAAGATACTACAGGCCTGGATGCTCGCCGGGGGCGCAGACGACCGTGGCGCCCGCGATATTTGGGGAGATCGTGCGGTGAGGTGGCGGGGCACAGCAGATCCCGGAGAGGACCACCTCCATGATGCGCATGAGGCAGGAGGTGTGCGCCGGGGGAACCGGCGCGCGACGCCGATGGAAGCTCAGCTCGCTTCGGACGCCGGCTCGCCGGGCGAGCCCTTCGAGACGACGACCATGGCCGCGCGGAGCAGGTAGTCGCCCTGCATGTAGCCCGGCTGGACCTCCGCGATCACGACGCCGGCCGGGTGCTCGGTCGACTCGATCTGCTGGATGGCCTCGTGCACGCTGGGATCGAAGGGCTTGCCGACGGCGGCGATGCGCTTGATGCCCATGCGATCGAGCGTGTCGACGAACTGCTTCGCCACGATCCGCACGCCCTCTGCGACCGACTTCGCGTCGGGCGCGCTCTCGGCGTGGCTGGCGGCGCGCTCGAGGTTGTCGAAGACCGGGAGCAGATCCTTCAGGATCGTCTCGCGGCCGCGGCGCTGCGCGTCCTCGGCCTCGCGCCGGGAGCGCTTACGGAAGTTGTCGAAATCGGCGGCGGTGCGCAGCAGCTGCTCGCGCAGCCGCGCGGCCTCCGCCTGCGCCTCGCCGAGCTTGTCTTCGGGGGTGGGAGCTCGCTGCTCCGCCGGCTCTGCGCGTTCCTCCTGCGCTTCCGCCGTCTCCCCCGTGTTCTGGTTCGACCCATTTTGTTCCGAATCGCTCATAGGACGGCCGGCACTATAGCCAGCCGCGATCCGCTGGCAATCGCCAGGCCGAAGTCGGCCCGCGGCGGGCGAGCACCGGCGCGTCCGGATGGCCGCGTCCCCCGGGACCGGCCGCGGACGCTCGCAGGCGTCGGTGACCGGGCGCTCCGGACCCGCGTTTCGCCCAGGTCTCGGCGATCCGCAGCCGGCCATGCATCCACCGTTTGCTCCGACCCCCTGCCCGGCGTTAGATCGGCCCCATGAGCATCGCCACAAGCCCAGGCGGCGACCCCGCCCCGGCGAACGCCTCGACGCCCGCCAGCTCGCCGCTCCTCGCGGCGCAGAAGCACCTCCTCGGCAACTACCGCCAGCCTGCGTTCGTCCTCGACCGCGGCCGGGGTTGCGAGCTCTTCGACACGGAGGGGCGCAGGTATCTCGACATGTGCGCCGGGGTGGCGGTGGCGTCGCTCGGGCATGCTCACCCGCGGCTCGTGGCGACCATCGCCGAGCAGGCGGGCCGCCTCATGCACGTCTCCAACTATTTCTTCAACGCGGAGAACCTCCGCCTCGCCGAGGAGCTCTGCGCGAAGACCGGCTTCGACCGCGCCTTCTTCTGCAACTCGGGCACGGAGGCGAACGAGGCGATGCTCAAGCTCGCGCGCCGCCACTTCTTCAACCGGGGCGAGACGGAGCGCTACCGGATCGTCGCGTTCGAGAACGCGTTCCACGGCCGCACCCTCGGCGCGATCGCCCTGACGGGGACGCCGAAGTACCGCGAGGGGTTCGGCCCGTCGCTCGAGGGCGTCACCCACGTGCCTTACGGGGACGTGGCCGCTGTGCGCGCGGCCATGGGCCCGGACGTCGCGGGGATCCTCGTGGAGCCGGTGCAGGGGGAGGGCGGCGTCCTGCCGGCCCCGGCCGGGTTCCTCGCCGAGCTGCGGCGCATCGCGGATGAGCACGGCGCGCTGCTGCTCCTCGACGAGGTGCAGACCGGCATCGGGCGCACGGGGCACTGGCTCGGCTCGATGGTCGACGGTGTCCAGGGCGACGCAGCGGCGCTCGCGAAGGGGCTCGGCGGCGGCTTCCCTGTCGGCGCGCTGGTGCTGCGGGAGCGGCTCAACGGCGCGCTGCCCCCGGGCTCGCACGGCTCGACCTACGGAGGCAACGCGCTCGCCTCCGCCGCGGCGCGCACGGTGCTCGCGGTCATCGAGGAAGAGAAGCTCTGCGAGGCCGCCCAGAAGCGCGGCGAGCAGCTCGGCCGCGGCCTCGCCGCGATCGCCGCGCGGCGGCCGGGCGTGTGCGCCGGCGAGCGCGGGCGCGGCCTGCTCCGCGGGCTCATCCTCGCGCCGGGGGTGGACGGGCGGATCGCGCTCGGTCGCGCGCGCGACCGGGGCGTGCTGCTCACGATCGCGGGCAGCAACGTGCTCCGGTTCACGCCGCCCCTCATCGTGAGCGAGGCGCAGATCGACGAGGCCCTGGCCGAGGTCGAGGCCGCGCTCACCGAGACGCCGGCTGCGGGTTGAGGTGGTCGCGTCGCGCGCAGCCGGGCCCACCGTCGCGCCCCTCCCGTGCTCGGGTTGCAGCAAGCTGATCGATCCGCTGCGCGCGGGGCACGTCGCGATCTTCGACCAGCGCTTCCACTATTTCTGCAACGCCCGGTGCCGCCACACCTTCCTCGGTGAGGCGTCGCCCGCGCCGGGCGACGTCCGGCCGCCTGGCCTCGCGGCGCACGGCGCGGCGTTCCTCGGCGCTGCTGCTCGAGGGACCTCGCCGGGGACGCCACCGGGCGCCGCCGGGCCGTACGCCTCAGCGCCGCGCGCCGAGCCCGCGCGGGCGGGCTCGGACGAGGGCGCCTCGCGCGTCGCCGATCTCGACGCGCCGATCGTCGACGCGTTCCCGCCCGTGTCGCTCGACGAGAGGCTGCCGGACCTGCCCCTCCTCGACGACGATCGCGCGCTGCTCGAGCCGATCGGGAACACCATCCTGAGCGAGGAGCCGCAGCGCTACGAGGCGGTCGAGGCGCGGGACATCGGCGCGCTCCTGCTCGTGCTCGCGATCATCGCGGGGACGCTCGCCGTCGCGCTCACCCTCGCCGGGGACGCGAAGCTCGTCATCGGCGCCCGCATCGTGCTCGCCACGGTGAGCGCGGGGATGCTCCTCGGCCGCGCCGCCACGACCGCGCGCGACGCCACGGACCCGCACCCGGCGCCGATGCTCGCCCCCGTCCTGGGCGGGCTCGTGGCCGCCGTCTGGGCCCTCTTCGGTCAGGATCGCGCGCTCGCGGCCGAGGCCGCGTCGCTCGCGGGCGTGATCGCCACCGCCAGCGCGATCAGCGCCTGGCTCATCGAGAGCGCCCGCCACCGCGTGTTCGCGGAGCGGGGCTGGATCGCGTCCGTGCTCTCCGCGCCGGCGCGCTGGCCGCCGGGCGCGTGGGCGCCGAGCCCGGCGCCTGCCGACCGAGCCCTTCCGCGCGGCGACGACGGCGCCGCCGAGGGCGCCGGGGTCGAGCTCTACGAGCTGTGACCGGGCGAGAGCGTCCAGGTCGACGCGGGGGATGTCGTCCCCGTCGATCTCGTGGTCACGGGCGGCGACGTCGAGGTGCTCCCCTGGATCGGCGCGACCACGCCGGCCCGCCGCCGCGACGGCGACCCGGTCATCGCCGGGGCCACGGTGGTCCGGGGCCGCCTCGTCGGCGCGTGCACCTTCTCCGGCGGCGATCGCGCGGTCGCGCGCGTGCTGCTCGACGCTCGCCGGCGCGCGGACGCCCTCGCGCCGATCGCGCAGGCCTCGCGCGCCCTGACCGAGCGCTGGGCGCTCGGCGCCGCGGCGATCGGCGCGCTCTCCGCCTTCGTCGCCGGGCGGGCGCCCGTCGAGATCGCGATGACCGCGGCCGCCGTGCTCGCCGCGATGGCCACGGCGATCACGGCCTCCATCGCCTCGGTGCACGTCGCGCGGGGCATCCTGCTCGGGCTCCGCCGGGGCATCGTCTACAAGAGCGCCGACGCCTGGGATCGCGCAGGCAGGGTCTCGGTCGCCGTGTTCTGCGCCCGCGGCACGCTGCTGCTCGGCGAGCCCGAGCTCGCGGAGCTGGAGGCGACCGGCCAGAAGCTCACGCCGAGCGACGTGCTCGCGCTCGCGGCCGGGGCGGAGCGCACCGAGGAGCACCCGGTCGCCACGGCGATCGTCCGCGCCGCCCGCGTCCGCGGCCTGCGGCCCGACGGGGTGCGCAACCCCAACTTCCACCCCGGCCTCGGCGTGACGGCCGTCACCTCGTCCGGCGAGGAGCTCTGCGTCGGCAACCGCGCGCTCATGCTCGAGCAGCGGATCTCGATCGCCGCGGCCGAGAGCCGCGTCGCCGAGCTCGAGGCGCTGGGGCGCACCGTGGTCCTCGTCGCGGTGGGCGCCCGCCTCGTCGGCGTCATCGGCCTGCAGGACGGGCTGCGCCCCGGGGCGCGGGCCGCCATCCAGCACCTGCTCGACGCGCAGATCGAGCCCGTGCTGATGTCGGGCGACGCGCGCGAGACGTGCGAGGCGATCGGCCGCTCGCTCGACATCGACCACATCCGCCCCGAGGTCCTCCCCGCGGATCGCGGCGCCGAGGTGCGCCGCCTGATCGACGCGGGCACGAGCGTCGCCGTCCTCGGCCACGCCGGCGTCGACGACGCCGCGCTCGGCGCCGCGGACGTCTCGGTGGCCCTGGGCGCGGCCGGCTCCGCGCCCGCCGACTTCTCCACGGTCCTCGCCTCGGACGACGTCCGCGACGCTGCGCTCTCCCTCGCGCTCGCGCACCGCACGCGCCTCGAGGCGCGCGTCGGGCTCGCGCTGAGCGTCGCCCCCGCGCTCGTCGGCGCCGCGGTGATCTCCGCGTTCGTGCTCCCGCCGGCCTACGCCCCCATCGCCTCGCTGCTCGGCGGCGTCATGGCCGTCGTCCACGCTCGCGCGCTCGACGCGAAGAGCTGAGCGCCGCGCGCGGCCTGCGGCGCCGGGGCGGGCTACGAGACGCCGGAGGCCGCGCTCTTTGTGTCGCGGCAGTCCAGGCAGACGCCGTACATCTCGTGCTTGTGCCAGGTCACCTCGAAGCCGTACTTCGCGGCGATCTCCTCCTGGAGCGCCTCGATGCGCGGCTCCTCGAACTCGATGATCTTCCCGCAGCTGACGCAGATCAGGTGGTCGTGGTGCGCGCTGGCGTCGTCCGCCAGCTCGTAACGGCTGAGGCCGTCGCCGAACCGGCGCTCCGAGGCCACGCCGCACTCCGCGAGCAGCTTGAGCGTCCGGTAGACCGTCGCGTACCCGATGCCTCGGTCGTGCGCGCGCACTTCCGTGAGCAGGTCCTCGATGGTCATGTGCGGCGCGCCCGAGAAGAAGGTGTCGACGATCAGCCGGCGTTGCGCCGTCGACCTCAGCCCCTTCTTGGCCATGTACGCCTGGAGGCGGGCGCGCAGCCGGTCGAGGGCAACTTTGTCGACGTGGGTCACGCTGTCCCCCTCACTCGCGATGACGGCCATGACGAGTTTATCCCGTTCGCGGCGAACCGCGTCAAGGCCGGCGACCGCGCCTGCTCGGCGCGACCGGGCAGTCCACCTGTCGCCCTTGTCGCTACTCGCCGACCTGCGCCATGTAGCTGACCTGCGCGGCCGAGCCTCCCAAGGGGCTCAGCAGCGTGACGGGCGGCGCCACCATCCCGGCCGCCGACGTGTTGTCGATGACGACGTAGTAGAGGCCCGGGCGCAGCGCATAGCGGCGCGTCTCGATGATCCCGGGCTGGAGAGGGCCGCCCGCCTGCACCGGGCCGGGCGGGGGACCGAGCGGCTTGCCGGTCTGATAGGCCTCGCGCCAGGCGTCGCCCGTCAGCTTGTCGACGATCATGATATCCACGGGGGCGCCCTGCACGCTCACCTTGAGGTAGAGCGCCTGGTCCGAGTCGGCGACCTCGAACGGCCCGAGGTAGTCGCGCTGGTGCGCGTGCACCTCGACGCTCTCGTTCGCGAACGTGTAGCGCTCGTCGTCCTCCACCTCGAACGGGTGGTGCGGCCGCTGGGGCGGCATGAGGATCCCCAGCGTGAAGTCCTTCCCGGCCTCCTCGTTGTAGAGGACGGTGAACCCGCGGGTCATCTCGCCCGCGACGATCTGGTTGCCGATCAAGTTGGCAATCCCTCCGAACGGCGCGACGTTCGCCATCACGTCGATGACGGGGTTCTCGACGTAGCCGAGCTGGAAGCTCGGGCCCTGCACGATCCGGTTCAGCCGTCCCCACACGTAGACGTCGTCGCCCGCGATCTGGAAGTCGGGCCGGTACTCGACGGACGTCGTGAGGGAGAAGCCCACGCGCTTGGCGGGCTGCATGTAGCCGTACCCCGTGCCGGCGATGTGCACGGTGACCGTCTGGGCCGAGTCGTTGACGTCGTACGAGCACTGCATCGGGAAGAACCGCCCCATGGCCGGCGAGCGGTCCTGCAGGCGCAGCGAGACCCCGCTCTTCAGCATCTCGGGGCAGATCTTGCTGGCGCCGAAGTTCGAGAACAGAAACCAGCGGAGGCCGGGGCTCGCGTTCACCGGACCGCTGATGCAGGGGCAGCCGACGAACGTGAACGACAGGGCGACGACGGCGAGCGTCAGCGCGGCAGACGCGGTGGACGCGCGGGGGAGCGGGGAGCTTCGTGCGGGCACGCGGGCTAACATAGCGGGTCGACCTCGGGGCGAGAGCGGGTTTGCGCCGGGGAGGACCGCCCGTCCCGCCTCAGCGCACGAGATGCCATTGGACGCCGGGAGTGACCTCCAGATGCAGGTGGTTTTTGTGCGCCCGGTCGTAGTTGGGGGTGAGGATCGACGTGAAGATGTGCTGATCCGCGGCCTCGCACACGATGGAGCGCAGCTCGCGCGCCGTCGTGCCCGCGGGAGGGCTGCTCGTCGCACCCCTGCCGGCCGCCCCGGGCTTCCCGGTCGCCCTGGCGCCCTCGCCGCACACAGGTGCGCCGCGCCTGCCGACGAAATCGCGCTCGACGTCGAGCCACGCCTCCGCGAACCCGTCGCCCACGCGCTTCTTGACGAACCGGTAGGGGTCGATGGCGAGCCCGCCCGGGTGCCTCGTGGCCAGCTTGCCCTCGGGCCACATCCTCGACGGAGGTCGCCAGGCCGAGAACATCAGCACCTCGACGATGTCGTGCACGCGCAGGATCCGGCTGAAGTCCGAGAGCGCGAGCGCGAGGCGGCAGTCGAAGACGTCGTTCGGGTTGTCCGCGCGCCGGTGGGCCGGCAGCGCCGTCCGGTAGAGGACCCCGCCGACCCCCTGCATCAGCCGCACCGGCGCGAGCACCCCCGGCGCGCGCGGCACCGGCTCGAACGCGATCTTTCGCCGCGCGAGCGCCGCGCGGCACTGCTCCGCGCTCATGGCCGCGTAGCGCGCCGACGGGTGCTTCGCCCAGTCCTGATGGAACCGCACCTTCGGCTTGCCCTGCGCGCTCGGCGCGATGGCGAGCGGGCCGAGCGCGAGGGCGAGCGCGGCGGCGGTGGCGGCGTGACGTACGGACGGCATCGTTGCGGGGTCGGCCTCGCGCGGGCAGGCGAAGCGCCCGCTGGAAGGAAGGAGGCGGAAGGCTGGAGGCGTCCGCCGGTGGCGCGGGCGCCGCAGGATTGCGCGCGGCGGCTGCGCCCATCCTACCGCGCCATTTGACCGGGCCGCGCGATCGCCTCAAAATAGCTCGCATGCGCATCCGTGGGCCCGGCGCCTCCTCGCGCCTCTTGACGTATGGGAGCGAAGGCCCGGCCCGCACGGCTTCCCGGTTCGGGCGGTCCCTGGGCCAGGTAGCCACAGCAGCGCACGCATGCGCCGCCAGCAGTTGACATGGGAGAATTTTCCAATCGCGCTCGAAAGATCCTTTTCGCGGCGGTCACCGAGTTCATCGCGACGGGCGACCCCGTAGGCAGCAGGACGCTTGCGCGGAAGTACGGGCTCGAT
Organism: Sorangium sp.; assembly: GCA_025924095.1. Lineage (GTDB taxonomy): Bacteria > Myxococcota_A > Polyangia > Polyangiales > Polyangiaceae > Sorangium. Next base: position 145 of record JAICEP010000367.1, on the reverse strand, counting down.
CTCTCGGCGGCCTCGATCCGCAACGTGCTCGCGGACCTCGAGGAGGCCGGCTACCTCCACCAGCCGCACACCTCTGCAGGGAGGATCCCGACCGACCGCGCGCTCCGGTTGTTCATCGACGCGCTCGTCGAGCTCCGGTCGGTCT
>JAICEP010000366.1 GCA_025924095.1 Sorangium sp. | reverse complement strand
CGTCTCCAGCCCGACCGGGGGCCCCACCCGGGGGTGGAACCGCCGACCTGTCGACCGCGCTCGCCTCGGCGCTCGGCAGGCGCAATCCGCTGCCCTTCAACGCAGCGCGGGCGGGCGCGTCACAGGCCGAAAGGACGGCTGGCCCTGCGGTGCTGTCGCTGGAGCAGCATGCGTCGATGTGCGCCGAGATCGCGATCGCCCCCCGAAACACGGCCGAGATCCTCACGCGTTACGGGCTCACGGAGGCGACGCGACCCGAGGTGGATGAGCACTGGCGAGCACGGATCGCGGCGGAGCCAGGGATGGGAGAGGCGTGGCAGCGCGCCTATGTTCTCTACCGGGACTGGTTGCTCGGCGTGGGCTCCTGAGCTCGCCCGGGCGATCTGGCCCGCGCCGCGCCGCCGCCGTCAGGCTTGCCAGATCGCCAGCAGCCAGAGCGCGACCCCGGCCGCGCACACCGCGAGCCCCGGCGCGGCCCGCGGCCACACCCACTGGCCCGTCACGGTGACCGCGCGCCGCACCACCCAGATGGCGCCCGCGACCCACGCCACGAAGGCCGCCACGAGCGCGACGACCCAGCCGACCCGCGGCGCGTCGTCGCGCGCGAGCGCCGCCATGTGCTCCCGCGCGATCGCGGCCGCTGGCTCGGTCCGGGTGCCCGGCGGGCGCGGCGCGGCCGCCGAGAGCCGGGCGATCGCCGCGTTGGCCTGCTCCAGGTCCTCCGCGTGCGGCGTCGTGAGCCACCGCGTCTCCAGGGCGGCCGTGCGCACCGCGCGCCAGGCGAAGAGCGCCGTGTCGGCCTGGCCGAGGCCCTCCGCCGCCGTCGCGAGCGCGATCAGCCGCTCGTAGGCCACGCGGACGTGCGGGGCGCCGGGGGCGTACCAGCCCGCCGCCCGCCGGGCGTGGAGCGCCGCCGCGTGCGGATCGCCGGCGCGCAGGGCGGCCGTGCTCTCGGCGATCTCCCCCTCGCCCGCGACCACCACGCGCAGCGACGCCGCGCCGAGCAGGAAGCCGGCGACAGCGAAGCCGCGCGCGACGCCGAGCACGACCGAAAGCTTCACAGAAAGTCGCGCTTCTTGAAGACGAACGCCGCCACCGCCAGGAGGCCGAGCACCCAGCCGGCGCACGTGATCGCCGCCCAGCCGAGGTACACGAGGAGGTTCGCGTCGACGACCTCGCCCGCGAGCAACGGGCGGGGCGGCACGTAGATCTGCAAGTTGGGGACGACCCTGGAGAGGGCGCGCCCCGCGGCGCTGATCTGAGGGCCGAAGAACTTCACCGGCAGCCGGGCGAGCGAGTCGGCGTTGCGCCCCACGAGGAAGACCCCCAGCGTGAGCAACGAGGACAGGAACGGCGTCGAGAACGACGAGAACAGCGTGGCCACGGCCGCGACGATGCCGATCTCGAGGAACGCGAGCGCGCTGCCGGCGAGGACGACCCGCCGCTCCGTGGGGACGCCGGCCGAGAGGAGCACGCCGAGGACGAGGAAGACCGCCGACCACGGGATGAACCCGTACGTGCGCGCCCGCGGAGAACGCCACGCCGCCAGGCCGAGCACCGCGAGCGAGGCGACCCCGGCGCCCGCGACGAGCGCGAGCGGACGGCCGGCCAGGACGGCGCTGATCAGCAGCACCAGCCCGGTGTCGGCCAGGATGAACACCGCGAGCGTGAGCAACGTGCCGAGGTACTTGCCGACGAGGTACTCGCCGCGACGGACCGGGCGCGCCAGGATCGGGAAGATCGTCTTCTGCTCGAGCTCGCGGTACAGCGACGTCGCGCCGATGATGACCGCGACCGCGATGCTGAACAGCGAGATCGACGCGACGCCGAGGTCGCTGACGACGCGCGCCCCGTTGCGGAGCGTGTAGGCGCCCACGATGATCGAGTAGAAAGCGACCGCGAAGGCGACGCCCGCGAGGCCGATGAGGATGCGCGCACGAAGCGATTCCCGGTAGGTGTTGAGGGCGATCGCGGAGATGCGGCCGAACATCGGGGCGACGTTAGCAAGGGTGAGGGGGAGCTTGCAAAGGGCCGCGGGTCAGGGTTCGACCTCGTCGACGGCGTCGACGACCCTCACGTCGAGGAACCACAGGCCATGCGCCAGCGCGTGGCCGTCGATCTGGAGGTAATAGACGCCCGGATCGAGCACGAGATCGAGGAAGCTGCGCTGGGGGTCCGTACCGATGGTGCAGGAAAGCGGCATTTCGGTGCCGGGGCAGTCCGGGCCGCGGCGGACCGAGAGCAGCGTCTCGTAGGCCGAGCCGGCCATGTCGAGCACGACCCGCCTGCGCGCGGTGAGCGTGAGCTTCAGGAGCTGGTCCCGGGCGCCGCGATCGTCGGTGCCGGCGCGGTCGCAGCCCGCGTCGAAGTCCGCGGCGGCGTTGGTCGTGTTGCCCTGGAAGAAGCCGCCCGCCTCCGGGATCTCCAGCGCGCCCTCGCAGGCGTCGGAGAAGGGGACCAGGGTGGGCGGCGCCGCCGGCCGGACGAAGGCCGTCACGCTCACGGGCTGGCCGAGCTGCGCCTCCGCCACGACGCGGTACGAGCCCGGAGCGACGCCGCGCCGCGCGCTCCGGAGCGGGCTGACGTCGCCCTCGCCGCACGCGAGCCGGTCGTCCGCGCCGCCGCACGCCGGCAAGGACAGGGCGATCGAGCCGGTGTCGCCCGCCGACAGCCGCTCGACGAGGAGCACGTCGGACGCGACAGGCAGCTCGAGCGCGTACACGGCGTCGACGGCCGACGGGCCGCAGCCGAGATCGACGTCGTCCTGGTGGCCGAGCAGCGAGACCGAGGCCGTCCGGTTCGGCGCCAGCACGGCCGCCTCCGCGCAGGCCTCGTCCGGCGGCGGATCGGTCGGCGGCGCGAGCTCCAGCGTGACGAGCGCCGAGGTGGGGGCCGTCGCGGAGACCGCGACGGCGTAGACCCCCGCGGGCAGCGCGCGCCGGAAGAGGTGCGGCGCCGCCGCCGTCTGGCAGGTGAGCTCGTCCTCGGGCAGCGCGCACGCCGCGGACCGCAGCGAGAGCGAGGGCTCGCCGTCGCCGTCGGTCGAGATCGCGTAGAGGTCGACGTCCCGGGGCTCCGTGAGCTCGAACGTGTAGACGAGCTCCCCGAGGTCGGTCTCGCACGCGGTCCCGAGATCCCGGGCGGCGTCGAGGATCGTCGCCAGGACCGGCGCGCCCGGCTCGAGGAGCGCCGCGGTGCCGCACGTCTCGTTCTCCGGCGCCGGCGAGGGCGGCAGGAAGGCGACGTCGAGGACGACCGGCGCGCCCTCCGCGGTCGTCACGTAGACCGGCAGCGCGGTCGCCCGCTCCGGATCGCCGAGGCCGCGGCCCCGGAGCTTCGCGAGCTTGCCGCCGTCGGCGCCGGGGAACGGGCGCCCGCACGCGAGCTCCGTCGCGGCGTCGCCGCACTGGCCGGCGAGCGTCACGGCGACGTCGGTGCCCTCCGTCCGCGCGGTCACCTGCACGTCGACCGGCGGCCCCGGCGGCAGGAGCACCGCGGCCACCACGTCGCGCGTGCTCATCGGGCGAGGCAAGCCGCACGAGCTCGCGTAGTGGAAGCCCGCGCCCGCGGTGTTCATCGCGTACGAGCCCGGCGCCGAGATCTCCAGCGCGTCGGCGCACGTGTCGTGCTCCGGCGACACGCAGTCGTCCTCGTCGGCGCTCCCGTCGCAGTCGTCGTCCCGGTCGTTCCCGCAGACCTCGGGCTGCGACGAGGACACCGCGGGATCGGCGTCGTCGCAGTCGCCCCCGCCGCAGTGCGCGTCGGGATCGCCGTCGAGGTCGGCGTCGCGCGGCGCGCTCGAGCACGCCCTGGTCGGCTCATCGCAGGCGTCGATCGTGCAGGTGCTCCCGTCGCCGCAAGCGATGGGCTCGCCGGGCAAGCAGCCGAGGCGCGGGTTGCAGCGCTCGACGCCGTCGCAGTGGACGCCGTTCTGGCACGCGCTGTCGTCCGGCGTGAAGCGGCACCGGCCTGCGGAGGTGTCACAGGCGTCGAAGGTGCAGGGAAATCCGTCCTCGCACTGGTCGTCGTCGACGCACGGGCCGCCGAGCGTCGGGTCCGCAGGAGCCAGCTCGCCGCCTGCGCCGCCCGCGCCGCCCTCGCCGCCGGCCCCGCCCGCTCCGCCCGCCGACGGGAAGGGGCTCGGGGCGCTCGAGCCGCAGGCAGCGCCCGCCAGCGCCGTCGTCGCGGCGGCGCCACAGAGGAGAGCAAGACGCGTCAAGGAGGAAGAAGAGCGAGTCCGCATCGAACGAGGTGAGCGGCAATGAGCGTAGCAGGGCACCGCCACGTCTGGCATCATGTCGCGCGATTCCGCGGAGGCGTGGCGGATAGAGGGAAAACCAGGGTGACCAGCGACAGATTGACCCGACCCGAGCTGACGTGGCTGCTGGCCCAGGAGGCGCGCAGCGCCGCCCAGAAGCTCCGCCAGGGCGTGGGGATGATCGCGACCGAGACCTCGCCGCCACCGACTCCATCGCCGGACGACAGCGCGGGCGGCGTGGAGAGCACGCTCAACCGGCTCGACGAGGCCGTGACCATGCTCGCCTCGCTCCACGGCCGGCCCATGCCCCGCGGGCGGCGCGGCCGCGTCGACCTGACCGCCCTGCTCTGGGAGGTCGCGCCCGAGGCGCGCGTGCAGATCGAGATGGGCGAAGGGACGACGGTGTTCGGCGACGAGACCGAGCTCCGGCGGATGCTCCAGGTGCTCATCGCCCAGGGCGGCGATCCCACGAGCCAGGCCGGGGCGCCCGAGGTGAGCATCCAGCGCGTCGGCACCGAGGTGAGCGTGCGGGTCAATCTCGGGCCGGAGACGCCCGTGAACTGCGAGACCGAGCGGGTGTGGCTGTCGCGGATGGCGCTGCGCTACGGCGGCCGGATGGAGCTCGACGGGCTGATGCAGACGCTGACCTTGCCCGCCGAGGTCGACCTCCAGCGCCTCGAGCTCGAGAGCCTGAAGAAGGAGCTCGCCGCGGCGCAGGCGCAGGGCGAGGCCTACGCGCGCGAGCTCGCCGCGGTCTTCTCGCGGGTCGAGGGCGAGCGCGAGCGCGGGTCGCTGGCCGGCGCCGTGTCGCGGCTGAGCGGCAGCGATCCGGTGTCGCACCTGCCGCCGAGCGGCGACAGCCTCGCGGTGCTCGTGGCCGCGGTGCGGGTGCTCGGGACCCAGCTGCGCGGCATCCTGTCGGCGATCGGGCGGGACATCGCGCCGCTCCGGTCGCACGGCGGCGACGCCGGAGAGACGGCGTCCTCGGTGGGGCGCCACGTGACGGCGGCATCGGAAATCGTCAGTGATCTCGCCAGGTTGGGCTCGTGCCCGCTCCACGAGTTCCCGCGCCACTGCGACGTCGCCGACGTGCTGCGCGACGTGGTGAAGGACGACCTCGCGCGCGCGGCCCGCCACGACGTGCGCGTGGTGGTCGAGGCGCCGGAGACGGCGCAGGAGGTGGTGCCGCAGGGCGCGCTCACGGTGCTGCTGCACGCGCTGCTCGATCACGCCATCAGCGCGTCCCCGCCGGGCAGCGAGGTGGTCGTCACCCTCGTCGAGGGGCCGGGCGGGGTCGAGATCACGTTCGACGACGCGGGGCCGCCGCTGCCGGCGGCGGCGCGGAGCGTGGTGCTGAGCCGCGACTTCGAGGCGGTCGCGCAGGGGAGGCCGCCGGCGGTGCCGCTCATCGCGGCGCACGCGATCGCGGCGCACACGAGCTACGGGCTCGTCATCGAGGACGGGCCGCGGGGGGAGACGCGGGTGCGGCTCACGATCCCGAGGGCGGGCTAGCTCCAGGCTCCTCGGGCCGACGGTCTGAGATATCGAGGCGGATGGCGTCGCCTCCGTGTTCGCTTGGCCCGGGACGGGCCCAGGTTAATACCGGGCTCGTGGAGAGCGGGCCGTCATCTGAGGAACGATGTCGACGGGAAGTCGACGTCGATGTTGAGCTCAGCGCCCCTCACGATGTCGATCTCCTCCAGCGGCAGCGTCGTGGTGACAGGGCGGTCGTCGCCCCGCGCCACGAGCGTCGCATAAGCCTTGTAGTCGTCGGGCGGAAGATCCACCGTCAGGATGAAGTCCTCGCAGCGCGCATACTCCCTCGCCACCTCGCGGCTGCCACGGTAGATGATCAGCTCGAAATCGGCGCCGCCACGGCTATGCCGGTCGCAGGCCCGCGCCTCGCTCTGGCGGTTCACCGTCCACTGCACCGTCAGGCTCCCCACGTCCGGCCGGGGCCGGGGCCGGGGCCGGACATCGTCTCGCACATCGAAGACGCACCCCAGGGCCAGAAAGCTCGACAGCGCGAGCCCGCAGAGGGGATAGACGCTCTTCTCCTGATTCATCCTCGAACCCGTCCTTTCGCAGCTGCACCCTCGTCAACGCGGCGTGTAATGACGGCGCCCCCGCTCGCGCGGATAGCTCAGCTCACGCTCCGGCACGTACCGCGGTGACGCCCGGAACGTCTGCCGGTAACGCCTGAGCTCCGGCGGCTCCCTCTCGAAGATGACCCAGCCCTGGTTCGTCGGGTAATACCACTGGCCGTCGACCAGATACGCATAGGTGCCACGGAAGAAGACGCGCGGGTGGGCCGCGATCTCCACCGGGACGATCTCGGCGCGCGCCGCCGGGTAGCCGGACACGACAAACCCCTCGGTCGCGACCGTGCCCAGACATCCCATGAGCAGCGAGGCGCCGGCCGCGAGCGCGAGCGGCGCGAGCGCGGACCTCATCATCGCGAGACACCTGGGCCGCCTTCGCACGGGCGAAGTCACGTTGTTGCTCTGCTTCACGTCATTGCTCCTCGGACCGTAGCTCAGCAACGCGAGTGCCAGCGCGACTCGGCATCTCGGACGACCGGCGATCAGCGGGGCGCGCCGAGCGCGCCGGCGAGCGCGAGCGCGCGCTGGATCTCCGCCGACGTCACGAGGCCTATCACGTGCTCCCCCTCGTCGAGCACCGCGACCGCGCTCGCCTCGCCGCTCGCCAGCGCGTCGAACGAGCGGGACGCGTCGTCGCCGGCGCGCGCCCTCGGCACATTGACGGACATCACGGCGCCGACCGTCTCCGGCGCGACGCCGCGCCCGAGCTTTTGCGCGAGATCCCAGACCGTGACGACGCCGATCTCCCGGCGCCCCTCGCCTTCCCGGGGATCGTCGATGACCCGCGCGCCGACAAGGTTGTGGCGCAGGAGCCGCTCGGCCACCGCGCGAGGGCTCTCGTCCGCATACGCGTCGCCGAGCCGATCGGTCATCAAACGCAGGACCGGAATGCCGCGGAGGAGATCGTGCGTGCTCGAGCGCACCTGCTCGGCCGAGGCGCCCATGTAGACGAACGCGGCGATGAGCACCAGGATGACGTTCCACGAGAGCAGGCCGAAGAGCCCGAAGACCACCGCCATCATCTTGCCGATCGTGGTCGCGACGCGCGTCGCGCGCGCCCGCCCGATGCGGCGGAGCAGCAGCCCCCTCAGCACCCGGCCGCCATCCATCGGGAACGCCGGCAGCAGGTTGAACGCGCCGAGGACCGCGTTCATGATCGCGAAGGCCAGGAGCGCCACGCTGACCTCCGCCGGCGCAGGGAGCAGGCGATAGGCGCCGTAGCTGCCGAGCGCGATACCGAAGCTCATCAGCGGCCCGGCGAACGCCATCCACGCCTCGTGCTCGGGATCGTCGCGCTCCATCAGCGAGACGCCGCCCAGCATCATCAGCGTGATCGAGCGCACCCGGATCCCGTTCTTGAGCGCGACGAGCGAGTGGGCCAGCTCGTGCGCCAGCACCGCGACGAACAGACCGACCGCCAGGATCGCCCCCCAGGCGAGCGGCGGCAGGCGCAGCGCCTCGCGCGGGATCTCCAGCGACGCCGCGATGAAAGAGAACTGCGACGCCGCCACGTACGCGACGAACGGCAGGAAAATCAGCAAGGAGATGTGCAGCCGGATCGGGATTCCTCGGATGCGCAGGACTGTCAGCCCCTGATCG
>JAICEP010000365.1 GCA_025924095.1 Sorangium sp. | reverse complement strand
GTCTCCTTCGTTCGAGCGGGCCCGTCATGCGCGCGCGGGACGCGGGCCGCACAGCGGGCGTAGCGCGTCGCGCTCGGCCGTGGACAGCACCGTGACCGGGCACGCTGGATTGCCGCTCGCGCGGTCGAAGAACGGATGTGGCCACGTCTTGCCGCGGACCTTCCAGCCGAGCACCTTCCGGATCGTGCGCGCGATGAGGCGCACGTTCGGCTTCACCGAACCAGGCGGCGGCTCGCCGATCGCGAACTTGCCGAAGAGCCGGCCGCGCGGCGCGCCGAGGACCTCGTCGCACGGGCGTGCGCTCGGCGATCGCTGGAGCAGCTCGGTGGCGAGGCCGACGAACGGCAGTCGCGGCGTCCACGTGTCGCCGAGCGGCGTCTTGCAACAGCTCGCGTACCAGCGATAGGTGCCCTTCGGCGTGAGGCGCACGGCGGCAACGAGCTCGCCGCCGCGGTCGAACGAGACGGTCGAGGGAGCCACCTGCACGATGTCCGAGCCGCCGTGCTCGTCGAGCAGATCCGCACGGCCGAGATGGTGCAGGAATGCCTGGCAGTCGTCGCAGTAGCAGACAACGCGGTTCACCGCGCTCGGCGACGCATCGCGCAGCCATCCGTGAAGCTTTCCGCAACGACACTGGAGCTCGACGTCTCGGGACATGGAGCTTGCGTATCACGCCTCGACGCGCGATGCGCGTGCTTCTCCCGCCGCGCGGCGGACGGCGGCTGACAGCGCCCCGATCACGGCCCCGTGAAGAGGGCAGAGATGTGGATCTTCACCAGCGGATCCGTCGCCTCGGTGTAGACGACCTCGCTCACCCCGCCGATCTCCCGGCGGACGATCACGTCCTCGAAGATCCCGGGCCCGCCTCCGAACTGGAGCAGCGCGCCGCACCCGTCGAGCTTGGATGTCGACGCGCTGACCTCGGTCGCTTCCGCCGGAAGAGGAGGGAAGACGCCGAGCCGCGTCGCGTTCCCGCGCCCGTCCACCTCCCAGAGCTCCTGGCTGCTGCCGTCGTCGCTCGGCGCCTCCGAGCCGAGCACGAGCAGGAACCTGTCCGGCGCCTTGGCGCGCGCGGTGTGGAGCCGCTCGATGCTGGGAAGACCCACGATGGGCATCGACGTCGACGTGGCAAGGTGAATCACGCTCTGCTCGGTCAGCGCGAGATCGCCGTGGCCCAGGTGGAGCAACCCGTTGTCCGGATCGGCGTGGACGACGGCTCCGCGCTCATCGTACCAGGTGGCCAGGTCCGATCGGCAGCGATGCAGCACGGTGCCTGCCGGGGACACGAGGAAGCTGGCGAGCGGGTCGGACTCCGGATCGCACGGCGGCGTGGACAGGACGGCATCGTTCTCGAGCGGCGCTGCCGGGTAGGCGTCGCCATCATACGGGCAGCCGTCGCAGCGGAACTCGCGGAGCAGGTCCTCGAAGACGTTGATGTAGAGCAGCCGTCCGCCGGCGGGGAGGATCTGGGCGCTCCGCTCGTTGACATCGCAGTCGAACCCCACCGCGGCCGATCCCGGCGAGCCCCAGTGCACAACCGCGTCCTGCCCGCAGATTCCCTCGAGCAGCGTCCCGGCGAGATAGACCTGCTCGGGATCGAGCACGTCTCCGGCGACCGCCGCGGAGGCCCCGCTGCAGTCCGGCGCGTCGTCGCCGCCGCTGCCACCGCTGCCGCCTTCGCCACGCCCGCCGCTGCCGCCTTCGCCACGCCCGCCGCTGCCGCCTTCGCCACGCCCGCCGCTGCCGGAGCCGGCCGCCCCCGCGCCGCCTGTCCCGCTCGCCGTCGGGCCCCCGGCGCCGCCGCTGCCCGCACCGTCGCTGCCCGCGCTGATGGCCGGCGCGTCGCCGCCGCTGCCACCGCCCCCAGCGGGCGTCTCCACGCTCGAAGAGCAGGCTACGAGCAGGATGAACGCGGAAGGACTGACGAGGTGACGCATGAATTGACCTGTCTGCGGGGAGCGGGACGCCCGCTCAGGACGGGTCGCGCGCAGGGCCGCAGTCGACGGGGGTTGAACAAGCGATGGGGTCAGTAGCACCGGCCCCATCATGGCGTGGGCCACCGAATGCGTCGACTGACCGTGGCGTGCTGTCCCGGGCGCTGGGACGCGCGAGCGCGCGCGTGTGCCCGCTGGCAGCGGCGGCGGCATACGGCCGTGCCAGCGGGGCGGACGGACGCGCGCGCGACGCATTCGCCCCTGACGTTCTCTCATCGCTCCGCTGTTCGTCACCCCCGCGCGGGGACCCGTGCGGGGCCTGGTCGGCGAAGGTCCTTGTTGGCGTCGTCCCCCTGCGTCTCGTCCCCTGCCCCGTTCAGGAGGTGTCCGGGATGTGATGTCGGGAGCACGTGAATCAGCGACGCCCCATGGAGATCTCTGCCATCGTTCGCGCTTCGCGCGTCTCGCGCGCTCGCCCCTGCTGCTGGAGCAAGGGTGTCCTCCAGGCTGCACAGCTCGATTATCGACACATCGTCGCTTTCTCAGGAGGGCGGACGGCGCGCCTCTCGTTCCGTCGCGAACCCGTGAATGCAACGTGACTGTACGACCGAAACAGCTGCACGAGGAGCTTGACTTCGGACCGTGTTTACGTGTTTCAATATCAGCTCATGCTCGGGCTCCTCTCACGCCGAGCATGCCGGTGCGAGACCCACTTCAACAGCCACGGTGTGACCGGGCACACGGTCGGTGCAGATGGGTGTACACGGTCGTGATAAAAAGAGCCCTGGCCGGGAATTTAGTGAACCCGGGCAATGGGCGGCTGAGCTCGCAGGCAGATTTCTGGTTTACTTATCCATCTTGAGCAGAAGCCTGCGACCCGGCCGGCCGGATCATGGAGAACTTTGATGCGAATCGATCGCTTGCTTGGTCATGTGTCCCTGTCGTTCGCGTGCTGCCTGCTCGCCTGCAGCATCGAGCCAGCCGATCTGGAAGACAGCGACTCCTTCGACTCCGCGGTGAACAGCGCGGATAACACGATGGCGGCGGACCTCGTGCTCCAGTCGCAGTGGGGCAGCGGGTACTGCGCGGAAGTGACGGTGACGAACAACGGCCCCGGCGCGGCCACCGCCTGGAGCCTGGCCATCGCGCTCAACGGCTCGACGGTGACCAACCTGTGGAACGCGATCTCCACGACGTCGGGCGGGCAGATCAACGTCAAGAACCAGAGCTACAACGGATCGCTGGCTGCTCGACAAAATACGAAATTTGGGTTCTGCGCGAACGGCACCGGGAGGCCCACGGTCGCCTCGGTCAACGGCAATGGAGGCTCGGGCACCAGCACGGCCACGTCCTCGTCGAGCAGCAGCTCGAGCTCGTCCTCTAGCTCCTCGTCTTCGAGCTCCTCGTCCTCGAGCTCGTCGTCATCGAGCTCCTCGTCGAGCAGCGGCCAGGGCGGCTCCGGCGGTGCGGGCGGCTCCGGCGGCTCCGGCGGCTCCGGCGGCTCCGGCGGCTCCGGGGGCGGCGGCGGCGGGACGCCGGGCGGGAAGTTCGTGGGCAACATCACGACGAGCGGCCAGGTGCGCAGCGGCTTCGCGAACTACTGGAACCAGATCACGCCCGAGAACGAGGGCAAGTGGGGCGATGTCGAGAGGTCCCGCGGCGTCCGAGACTGGAGCAAGCTCGACGCGATCTACAAGTACGCGAAGGACAACAACATCATCTTCAAGCAGCACGTCTTCGTGTGGGGCGCCCAGCAGCCGAGCTGGATCGCGGGCCTCTCCGGGGCGGATCAGCAGGCGGCCGTGAAGGACTGGATGCGGGCGTTCTGCGCGCGTTACCCCGACACGAAGTACATCGACGTCGTCAACGAGCCGCCGCCCCACACCACGCCTTCCTACAAGAACGGCATCGGCGGCGACGGCGCCAGCGGCTGGGACTGGATCGTCAACTCCTTCAAGTGGGCCCGCGAGTACTGCCCGCGCGCGGTCCTCATCCTCAACGACTACAACAACATCGAGTACGAGAACGACCACAACAACTTCATGCGGATCGCGAGGGCGGTGATCAACGCAGGCGCCCCGGTCGACGCGCTCGGCGCCCAGGCGCACGACGCCTACAAGATCAACACGAACACGGTGAAGGGGTACATCGACAAGATGGCCGCGCTGGGCAAGCCCGTGCACATCACCGAGTACGACATCGGCATCGCGAACGACGCGGAGCAGCGCCGGGTGATGCAGGAACAGTTCACGATGTTCTGGAACCACCCCTCCGTGCCCGGCATCACCCTGTGGGGTTATATCGTCGGCGCGACCTGGAGGGACAACACGGGTATCCAGCATTCGAACGGCACCATGCGGCCGGCCATGACCTGGCTGATGGATTTCCTCGACCGCTGACGAGCCGCGGGCCCGGCCGCTCACGGCAGGGAATCATGCCGCCTAGGGCGGCGGCCAGCGGAGGCCGAGGCCCTGGTGCGGCGAGTCGGCGCTCAGCCGGACGTCGTCCGCGGGGGGCGGCAGCGCGCGCCACACGTCGGGGTGCTGGTCGGGCTGCCTGCCCTGGTTTTCCGCGATCGCCTCGTAGAGCGCGCCCTGGTGGAGGACGTGGAAGCCCTTCGGGTACACCACGGCGCGCTCGTCCGGGCTGAGCGTCGCGCGGTCGGTCCACCACTCCAGACGACGGGTGTTCTCCTCGATGGCGCCCGTCATGAAGTCGCGGAAGCGCACCCGCGGCACCGCGACCGTCGGGTTGTCCTCGGCCGTCACGCTGTCGAAGAGCCACTTGATGAACGGATAAGGCCCGTCCACCCGGTTGTCCTTCAGGAGATGCGGATTGGGCGCGTTGCTGCCCACGCCGAAGACCTGCACCGGCACCTCCGTGTCGGGGTACACCTCATCGTAGTTGAAGTGGAACCCCAGGAACACGTTGCGCTCGAAGCGTATCGTGGCGCCGGTGTCCACCGCGTGCGTGTACACGCCGGTGAGCGACGTGTCGGCGAAGTAGTTGTCCGTGAACGAGATCGTGTCCCCGGGCGAGCGCGGGTCCTGGTCCACGCGCGTCGGGAACAGCTCGACGAAGAGGTCGCCCGTCCCGATCACGATGTTGTGGTGGAAGCTCGAGCTGCCGTAGCGCTGGCCGAACTGCACGTTGCCGTCCTGGTAATGGTCGAACGCCGACCGCCACCGGACCGCCCCGGGCCCGAGGACGTTGTGGTGAATCTCGCAGTCCGAGCCGAGCTGGCCGACCTGCAGCGCCTCGGTGCCAGCGCGGAGGAAGCGGTTATCGTACACCTCGAGGCGCTCGAACGCGTGCTGCGGCTGCGCCTGGGTGCTGCCGAAGTAGATGCCCTCGGATCCGACGTCGTGCACGTACAGGTCGTGGATCTTCACGTTGCGCATCGTGGCCTGCCCGTCGTCGTCGGTCTTGGCGATGACCCCGGCGAACTCGACGCGCGCGACCTCGAGGGTATCCAGCTCGAAATCCGACGCCCCGCCGCCGATGGCCAGCCCCGACAGGCCCTCTTTGCTGAACCCGTCGTCGATGAAGATACCGTACGTCCCCTGGCTGTGGGCGAACCCGCCCTCGGCGTGCCCCCTGAACCCCTCATGGCCGGTCTTCGAGACGGGATCGTGGCGGCCGGTCAGGATCCAGCCCTTCCCGCCCTTCAGCACGAACACGTAGTTGGCGGCGTCTCCGCCGACCTTGACCTGGCCGCCGAGGTTCGTGATGACGAGCGGGCGCTCCGCGCTGCGCTCGGGCAGGCCGCCGAGCAGGATGCTCCGGTAGTCACCCGCCGGGATGTAGAGCCGGTCGAGCGCGCTCCAGTCGACCTCCGGGAACGCCTTGGCCAGCTCGGGATACGCGATCTCGGGGCGCTCCCCCTCGTTGGGGGTCGGCGCCGGCAGCGGGAAGGTGGTCCCGGCCTGGCCGAAGCGCCCGTAGGCCGGGACGCCCGGCGCCTCCCCGCCGGCCCCGGTGCCCGCGCCGGCCCCGCCCGCGCCCGGCGAGGAGGCTCCGCCCGTGGATGTCGCGTCATCGCCGCCGCACGCCGCCATCGCGACGAGCAGGGCTCCTAGCCTCGCGCTTTGCCTCATGCGATGGAGACTACGCGCTCAGGCCGCCGCGTCGCGAGCGCGTCGCCGTCCCGCCGCCTCGCCTGCCGGTAGGCGATGGGGCTCACGCCGTGGGCGCGCGCGAAGGCGCGGGCGAACGCGGGCTCGCTGTCGTAGCCGACGCGGGCGGCGACGAGCTTCACGGGGAGCGTCGTCTCGCCGAGCAGCACCGCGGCGCGCGAGAGGCGCAGCCGGCGCACGTGGTGGCCGAGCGGCTCGCCGAGGAGCGCCGTCGCGCGCGCCGCGAACGCCGAGCGTGAGAGGCCGGCCTTTCGCGCGAGATCCCCGAGCTCCCACGCGCGCTCGGGCGAGGCGCGCACCCGCGCGAGCGCGGCCGCGATCGGCTCGTCCCGGAGCGCCTCCGCCCGCGGCAGCGACGCCGCCGGGTCGCGCAGCGCGATCGCGAACAGCGCGTGCGCCCACGTCTCGCCGACCGAGCGGCGCAGCGCCGGCGACAGCTCCGGCGCGCCCGCGAGCAGCGCGAGCGTCTCGTTGAGCCAGCGCGCGAGCCCCGGCGTCGCCCCCGTGACGTGCACGACAGGCGGCAGCAGCGCGATCCACGGGGCGTCCGCCGCGTCGAGGTGCAGGTCGACGATGACGAGCTGCGCCTCCGGCGGCGCGTCCGTCTCCAGGGCGCCCTCGGCCACGGCGTGCATCCCGCGACAGACGGCCTCCGGGTGCGCGAGCGACGTCGTCGGCCGATCCCGGATGGCGTGCTCGTCGGCCCGCGGGAGGAACACGAGCTCTCCCGCGCCGAGCGCGAGCCGCCGCCGCGCCACGTCGATCCATCCGCCGCCGCTCCTCGCCGCGTACACCCGGGCGGACGCGCGCCGCGCCGGCTGCCGCTTGCCCCAGCGATCGCCGAGCGCGAAGCGCATCACCTCGGTCTCCCGGAGCGCGACGCTCCGGGCCAGCTCGTCGAACGCGGCAGACATGGTGCCATCGACTGTACCGCACGCGCCCGGCCCCGCCAGCGGCGCGCGCCGTGGACGCGCGGATCGTGGAGCTGGACGCGCGGTGATCGCGGCCTCGCTACGCTGACCTCGTCACAACGAAAGAAAGAGGCCTTGTATGACTCCCGCTCTGCCGCACCCCCGCCCGCTCGACGCCGCGCAGGCGCTCGACGCCCACCTCGACCTCATCGGCAGCGACATCGAGGGATGGCTCGCCCTCTTCGCCGACGACGCCATCGTGGAGTTCCCGTATGCGTCCGCGGTCGGCGTGTCGGGCCGATTCGAGGGCAAGCCGGCCATCCGGCGCCATTTCGAGGGCATTCTCGAGAGCTTCCGCGACATGTCGCTCCGCGACGTGCGGCGGTATCCGACGACCGACCCCGACGTCGCGCTCGCCGAGGTGCACGGCTCGGCGACCGTCCTGCCCTCGGGCAAACGCTACGAGCAGGACTACGTGATGGTCGTCACCACGCGAGACGGCAAGATCGTGCGGTACCGCGAGTACTGGAATCCGGCGCCCGTGCTCGAGACCTTCGGCGGCGCGCTCGCCGCGCATCGCGAGGCGGCGTCGTGAGCGCGCGCGCAGGGAGCGGCGGACCGCGCGTCCTGCTCACCGGCGGGACGGGCACCACCGGGCGAGCCATCGCCGCGCGGCTCGAGGCCGCCGGCGCGCGCGTCCGCGTCGCGAGCCGGACGGCGCGCGACGCGGACGCGCGCGAGGGCGTGGAGCACGCGCGCTTCGACTGGGCCGACCCGACGACGCACGAGGAGGCGCTCCGCGGCGTCGAGCGCGCGTACCTCGTGGCGCCCGCGATGGTCGAGGACCCCTCGGCGCTCATGGTGGCCTTCATCGAGCGGGCGCTCGCGGGCGGGGCGCGCCGCTTCGTGCTGCTCAGCTCGTCGGCCGTGCCGGAGGGGAGCCCCGGGATCGGCCTCGTCCACCGCGCGCTCCGCGAGCGCGCGCCGGAGTGGGCTGTCCTTC
>JAICEP010000364.1 GCA_025924095.1 Sorangium sp. | reverse complement strand
GGCGAGCTGCCCATCGTGCGCGGGTCGAACGCCCCGTGCTGCTTGTGGAACTCGATCGTGGCCTGGTAGATGCCGGCGTAGGAGCGATCGGGGATGGTGAACTTCGTGTCGTAGAGCTTGCCGTCCGTGCCGTACATCTTGCCGCTGGAGCGGATGGCCGCCGGAATCGAGGCGTCGATGATCACGTCCGAGGGCACGTGCAGGTTGGTGACGCCGCGATCGGAATCGACCATGGCCAGCGTCGGGCGTTGCTCGTAGACGGCCTTGATGTCCGCCTCGATCTTCGCCCTCTCGTCTGCCGGCAAGCTCTGGAGCTTGTTGTACAGGTCGCCGATGCCGTTGTTCGGGTCGAAGCCGACCTTGGCCAGCGTGGCCGCGTGCTTGTCGAGCGCCTCGGCATAAAACACGCTGACGGCGTGCCCGAAGAGGATCGGGTCGCTGACCTTCATCATCGTGGCCTTGAGATGCAGGGAGAACAGCACTCCCTGCGTCTTCGCGTCCGCCACCTGCTCGGCGTAGAACGCGCTCAGGGCCTTGGCGCTCATCACGCTGGCGTCGACGACCTCGCCCGCCTGCACCTTGACGCTCGGCTTGAGCACGGTCGTCTTGCCGCCGGCGACGAGCTCGATCTTCAGCTCCTGCGCCCTGTCCACCACGACCGACTTCTCGCTGCCGTAGAAGTCGCCGCCCGACATGTGCGCGACGTGGCTCTTCGAGTCACGGCTCCACGCGCCCATCGAGTGCGGGTGCTTCCTGGCGTAGTCCTTGACGGCGGGCGAGGCGCGGCGATCGCTGTTGCCCTCGCGCAGGACGGGGTTCACGGCGCTGCCGAGCACCTTGGCGTAACGTGCCTTGAGCGCCTTCTCCTCCTCCGTCTTCGGCTCGGAGGGATAGTCCGGCACGGCGTAGCCCTGCTGCTGCAGCTCCTTGATGGCGGCCACGAGCTGCGGGATGGAGGCGCTGATGTTGGGCAGCTTGATGATGTTGGCGTTGGGCGTCTTGGCCAGCTCGCCGAGCTCCGCCAGGTGGTCGCCGAGCTTCTGGCTGTCCGTCAGGCGCTCCGGGAAGCTGGCGAGGATGCGGCCCGCGAGGGAGATGTCGCGCGTCTCGACTCGAACCCCGGCGGCCTTCGTGAACGCCTCGACGATCGGGAGGAGCGAATAGGTGGCCAAGGCCGGCGCCTCGTCGGTCTTCGTGTAGATGATGATAGAATTTTGCGTTTCCACTGTTTCCTCGAGGGTTGAACGGACCGGGACTGTCGGGGAGGTTTCGTCCGGCGCCAAGGGCCCGTCGCACCGGCAGAATGCCTGGCATCGAAATTTGCGCAAGCCCCTGGCTCCGGGCCGGAATCTTCGGGGCCGACGGGTTCAACAGAACCATGTCAGAGCACTAGGCACTTCCGATAGGCCTCCACGGTCCCGTCCGGGAGCCAGCTGCCGAGCTGGTGGAACGCCTCCTCGCCCGCGTACACCTCGATGAACGGGACGACGGGGTCGTCCGGCACGACCAGACGGCCAGCGGCGGCGCTGCGCACGGGGCGGCGAGCCGCGCCGCGTCATTCCGGGCCGCGCTGGCCAGGAAACGCGTGGAACCGGCTGGGGTCCAGTGGTAGAGGCGCTCGATGCGCGCACCGCTTCGCCTCGCCCTCGCCGGGCTCATCGCCGCCTCCGCCCTCGCCTCGCCGCTCGCCCATGCGGTCGTGAGCGAGCGGATCGTCGCGGTCATCGGCGATCGCGCGATCCTGCTCTCGGATCTGCGGCAGCGGGCTCGCCCCTTCCTCCTGCAGATCCAGGCCCGGGTCCAGCCGGGCGCGCAGCAGGCGGCGGCCGAGTCGCAGGTCTTTCGCGAGCTCATCCAGAAGATGGTGGACGAGGAGCTCGAGAGCCAGGCCGCCGAGAAGGCCAATATCCGCGTGACCTCCGAGGAGATCGAGAACGCCTTCCGGAACATCGCCGCCGCGGAGGAGACGACGGTCGCGGAGCTGTTCCGGATGGCGCGGGCGAGCTCCGGGCTCACCGAGCAGGAGTACCGCGACGAGATCCGCCGGCAGATCCTCGAGGGGAAGATGCTGCAGCTCCGGGTGAAGGGCCGGGTCCGCCTCACCGAGCAGGACGTGCAGTCCGCCTACGATCGGCTCGTGCGTGAGGAGCGCCGGCGGCGCGAGTACCACCCGGCGTGGATCGTCCTGCGCGTCCTGCCCGGCTCGAGCGCCGAGGCGCTCGAGGAGCGCCGCGCGCTCGCGACGGCGCTCGCGGAGCGCGCGCGGCGGGGCGAGGACTTCGCGGCGCTCGCGCGGCAGTTCTCGGACGACAGCGCGACCCGCGAGGAGGGCGGCGACCTCGGGGTCCGCGCGCCGCAGGGGACGCAGGCCGCGGCGACCGGCCAGCGCGAGGTGATGGCCCCGGAGCTCGAGACCGCGCTGATGGCGATCGAGCCGGGCGGCGTGACCGGGCCGATGCGCGCGGGCGACGCGTTCGTGATCATGAAGCTCCTGAGCCGCCAGCCGTCGCGCTTCACGACGCTCGAGGCCGCCCGCCCGGAGATCCTCCAGCGGCTGCAGGCGGAGGTCCTGCAGAAGGCCAAGGTGAAGTGGATCGAGGAGCTGAAGCGCGGGACGCACGTGGAGGTCCGGCTCTGACGCGCAAGAGGGCGGGGGGCGCGGGCGGCCGCGGCGACGTGGTCGTCCCCGAGTGCACCGCGTGCGGCACCTGCTGCTTCTCGACCCTGCCCGAGTACATCCGGGTGTTCGGCTGCGACCACGACCGCATGGACGATCGCGCGCGGGGGCTCACGCACTTCATCGGCAACCGCTGCTTCATGCGCGTCGAGGACGGCCACTGCGCCGCGCTCAGGCTCGACGCGGAGCTCGGGCGGTTCTTGTGCTCGATCTACGAGATGCGGCCCGACTGCTGCCGCGCGTTCGAGCGCGGCAGCGGCGCGTGCCTCGGCGACCTGCACGAGAAGCGGGAGCGGCCGCTGATCGCGCTCGAAGCGCTCCGCCGCCGGGTCGTCAGCGAGGGCGGCGCGGGG
Source organism: Sorangium sp. (assembly GCA_025924095.1). Classification (GTDB taxonomy): domain Bacteria; phylum Myxococcota_A; class Polyangia; order Polyangiales; family Polyangiaceae; genus Sorangium. Next base: position 4,956 of record JAICEP010000364.1, on the reverse strand, counting down.
CAGGGCGGCGGCGCCGCGTAGGCGCGGTCGGCCTCGTCGTCAGGGCGAGGCGTCCCTGTCCTCCACCGGCGGCGCGCCCGCGTCGAGCTCGCGGCGGTCGATCCGCATGCTCACGTCGAGCGTGACCGTCTGCCGGGCGGAGACGCTGATCGTGCGCTTCTCCTCGGGCGCGTTCGGGTGCCGGAACGTGACGTAGTGTCGCCCCGCCGGGAGCGGGATCGGCCGCGCCATCGGCGTCACGTCGACGAGCTCGCCGTCGATGACGACCTCCGCCCACGGCCTGGCGAGCACCTTCAGGTAGCCGCGTTCCTCCGAGCTCGCGCCGGGCTGCCTGGCCTCGGCGCTGGGCGGACCGACCGCGGCGTGCTCGCGGAGGCCGAGCTCGATGAGCGCGCCGCCCGCGACGACCAGCGCGAAGATGCCGCAAAGCCGGCCCACGTCGGGCACGAGCGACGGCGCGTGGCGCCGCTCGGCGGCCGGGCGGGCGGACGGCGCGAGCGCGGGCGGCAGCTCGTCCCCGCCGAGCTTCGCCGCCGCGAGCGCCCTCGCGATGGGCGCGCGCGGCTGCGGGTGACCGCGCTCGGCGAGCTCCTCGGCCAGCGCGTCCGCGACGGCGCGGCCGTTCTCGTAGCGCTGCTCCGGCTCCTTCTCGAGGCACCGGAGCACCACCCGCTCCAGGCCGCGCGACACGTCGGGCACGAGCCCCCGCAGCGGCTGCGGCGGCGCGCTGCGGATGCGGTGCGCGACGGCCCGGCCCTCGGCCCACCGGTCGTCCTCGCGCTCGCGCGGCGCCTGCGACGCGCGCGACGCGCCCGACGCCTGATTCGCGTCCGCCGGCTCGGCCTTCGGCTCGTCGAACGGGCGCACGCCGGCGAGCATCTCGAACAGCACCACGCCGAGCGTGAACACGTCGGCCTGCGGCCCGGTCTCCGCCCCGAGGATCTGCTCCGGCGCCATGTAGTCGGGCCGCGCGAACGTGTCGCTGCCCTCGAACGGCTCGGGCAGCGACGGCAGCCGGCCGTCGTAGGCCGCGGCGAACTCCAGGATCTTCACGCCGCCCGACGGCGTGATGATGACGCGCTCGGGGCGCAGCTCGCGGTGCACGACGCCCCGCTCGTGCGCGTGCCCGAGGCCGCGCGCGATCTCCAGCGCGATGGCCGCCGCGGCGCCCTCGTCGAGGCGGCCGGCGCGCGCGCACAGCGCGGCGAGCGTCGGCCCCGAGAGCGGCTCGAGCACGAGCCAGATCCGGTCCTCGTCGCGCTGGAAGTCGTGGATGTCGATGATGTTCGGGTGCCGGATGCGCGCGAGGATCTTCGCCTCGCGCTCGAGGCCGGCCGCGAACGCGCTCGCGGCCGACACCGTGGGCTTCAGCGTCTTGATGAGCGCCGCCCGGCCGAGCTCCACGTGCTCGGCCCGGTACGTCACCGTGAGCGCCCGCGCCGAGACGGCCTCGCGCAGGATGTACGGGCCGAGCTGCCTCTCCGCCGTGACCACTTACCGCTGTCGAACGCGGAGCGTGCGCCCGGTCATCGCCGCGGGCTGCGGGAGGCCGAGGATCTCGAGCATCGTCGGCGCCACGTCGCAGATCCGACCGCCCGACCGGAGCACGACGCCGGGATCGCTCTTGTTCAGGTAATAGAACGGCACCGGGTTCAGCGTGTGGGCGGTGTGGGGGTTGCCGTGCTCGTCCTTCATCAGCTCGCAGTTGCCGTGGTCCGCGGTGATCATCAGCGCGCCGCCGGCCTCGCGCACGGCGTCCGCGATGTCCCCGAGCCCCTTGTCGACCGCCTCGACGGCGTGGATGGCGGCCTCGAGGATGCCCGTGTGCCCGACCATGTCCGGGTTCGCGAAGTTCACCAGGATGAAGTCGTACTTCCCGCTCTTGATCGCGGCCACGACCTCGCTCGCGACGCCCGCCGCGCTCATCTCGGGCTTCTGGTCGTAGGTGGCGACGTCGCGCGGCGAGGGCACGAGCTTCCTGTCCTCGCCCGGGAACGTCGCCTCGCGCCCGCCGTTGAAGAAGTACGTGACGTGCGCGTATTTCTCGGTCTCCGCGCACCGCAGCTGCGTGAGCCCGGCGCGGGAGATCACCTCGGGGAAGGACTCGGTCACCTCGTCCTTGCGGAACGCGACCGGCAGGTTCAGCGTCGCGTCGTACTCGGTCATGCAGCTGTAGCAGTGCTCCTGGAAGGCGTAGACCGCCTTGCCGCGGTCGCTGAGGAGCTCCTCGACCTCGGGCGGCAGGTTCCGCCGCGTGAGCATCGCCGAGAGCTCGCGCATGCGGTCGGGCCTGAAGTTGACGGAGAAGCCGACCTCCTCTCCCCACCACTCCCAGCGAGGCTCCTTCGAGGCGAAGTCGGCCATGAAGTCGCCCTTGATGCCGCTATAGTCGCCGATGCGGACGGGCTCGACGAACTCGTCCGTCTTCCCGAGCGCGTACGACTGCTGGATCGCGTCGAACGCGGAGTCGGCCCGCGGCGCCTCGCCGCGCACGATCGCCGTGTAGGCCTTCATCACGCGGTCCCAGCGCTTGTCGCGGTCCATGGCGTAGTACCGGCCCGACACGGTGCCGATGACGCCGACGCCCTCGAGCGCCTCCTGGATCTTCTCGACGTAGCCCCACGCGCTCTTCGGCGGCGTGTCGCGCCCGTCGAGGAAGGCGTGCAGGACGACGGGCACCTCGTGGAACTTCGCGAGCTTGAACAGCGCGAAGAAGTGATCGAGCGACGAGTGCACGCCGCCGTCCGAGACGAGGCCGAACAGGTGCAGCCGGCACTTGCGGTCCTGCGCGATGCGGAACGTCCGGTCGATGATCTCGTTCGAGCCGAGCTTGTCCTCGGCGATCGCGACGTCGATGCGCGAGATGTCCATCAGCGCGATCCTCCCCGCGCCGAAGTTCAGGTGGCCGACCTCGCTGTTGCCCATCTGCCCCACCGGCAGGCCGACGTCGGGGCCGCTCGTCCCGATCAGCGTCTTCTGCGCGTCGCGCTTGATCGCGTCGAGGTGCGGCATCTTCGCGAGGGCGATCGCGTTCTGGTCCTGCTCTTCGCGCTCGCCGAATCCGTCGAGGATGCAGAGGACGAGCGGGCGGGGGCGTTGACTGGGAGAAGGTGCGGCTTCGCTCATGGCGGCGGAATCTACAACGAAGCCGCGACGATCGGGGGGGCTGCTCGGGGAATTTCGACCCGCCCCGGGCGCCTCCCGGCCGAGGCCCCGGGCGCGCCGGCGGCGAGCGGGGCAGGGGGGGCGGCCGGCGGCGGCGGGGGGGGCGCAGGCGGCCCAGGCGGCCGGCGGCGGAGGCGGCGGGCGGCACAGGGGGCGGCAGCGCAGCCGGGGCCTGTCCCGCGCCTGCCGGCTGCCCTACGCTGGCGGGTGTCGCCAGGGAGGACCTCGATGACCCAGGCACCGCCGTTCCACCTCGCCTTTCCGGTCGCGGACCTCGAGGCGACCCGCCGCTTCTACGTCGACCTGCTGGGCTGCCGCGTCGGGCGCGAGGCCGCGCGGTGGATCGATTTCGACTTCTTCGGCCACCAGATCTCGGCCCACCTCGTCGATGAGCCCGGCGCCGCCATCCCCACGAACCCGGTCGACGGCAAGGACGTGCCGGTGCGCCACTTCGGCGCCATTCTCGAGTGGCACGCCTGGCACGCGCTGGTCGAGCGGCTGCGCGGGCTCGGGGTGCAGTTCCTGATCGAGCCGCACATCCGTTTCGTCGACGAGCCGGGGGAGCAGGCGACCCTCTTCGTCGTCGATCCCAGCGGCCACGCGCTCGAGTTCAAGTCGTTCAGGGACATGCGGCAGATCTTCGCGACGTGAGCCGCTCCGCGCGGCGTGCGTGCTAAGTTCCGACCATGTCCGACTCCGGTCGTCGCGCCACGTACCAGGACGTCCTCGACACCCCGCCGAACCAGGTGGCGGAGATCCTGAACGGCGTGCTCCACGCGACGCCGCGACCGTCGCTGTCCTGCCGCAACGTCACGTCGGTCCTGGCAGGCGAGCTCTACCTCCCCTTTCGCCGGGGCATCAAGGGGCCTGGCCGGTGGGCGTTGCTTGTCGAGCCCGAGCTGCACCTCGGCACCGATCCGGACATCGTGAACCCCGACATCGCCGCGTGGCGCCGCGACCGGATGCCGCAGATCCCGATGCGGAACGCGGCCATCTTCCTCGCGCCCGACTGGGTGTGCGAGGTGATCTCGCCGTCCACCGAGGCGCTCGATCGCGGCGACAAGATGGAGATCTACGCGCGCGAGCTCGTGACGCACTACTGGCTCATCGACCCGCGGCTCCGGCGCCTCGAGGCCTATCGCACCGACGGCGGGCGGTTCGCGCGCGCGGGCGCGTGGGAGGGCGACGTCACCGTGCGCGTGGCGCCGTTCGACGCGGTGGAGATCGAGCTCGGCGTCCTCTGGCAGGAGTAGCGCCCGGAACGACGGCGCCGCAGCAGCGCCGGGCGCGTCGCGTGCCGCAACCGGCAGCCCGGGAGCGGTAAGCTGCCACCGGGCCAAGGTTGGCCCCGAGAGCGGCAACGCCGCGCCCGGAGCCGGGCCAAGGTTGGCCCCGAGAGCGGCAACGCCGCGCCCGGGGCCGGGCCAACGTTGGCCTGCGCCGCGGAGCTCCTGCGCTGCGTCGCCTTGACGCGGGCCCACGACCTGCGCACCTTCGACCTCGCGGCGCGCTCGACCAGGCTCTACGTCGAGCAGCCGGCCGCGGTGAGCCTCGCGGATCTCGAGAAGAGCGCGCTCGCCTCGCTGTGGGAGCTGCTCGACGCGCCCCGCCGGCGCTTCGTGCTGGTGCTCGGCGACTGACTGTTGCGTTCAGCCCCGATGGGCGAACGCTGGTCTCTGGATCTCATGACAAGAGGGAGCCGGCGTGTTCCATAGCACGCGCCGCAGGCCGCGCGCATGTCCGGGTCGTGCGCATGCTCTCTGGAAGCAACGTCGCTCCTCGTGAGCGGTG
>JAICEP010000363.1 GCA_025924095.1 Sorangium sp. | reverse complement strand
GTGCTCCCGGGCGAGGCGGTCGTTCAGCGCCTCCACATCGATGTCGCCGGCGGCGTTCGGCATGGCGGCCCTCATAGCACGGGGCCGGCGGAGCCTCACCCGGCCCGCGCGCGGCCGACCTGAGCCGGAGCACGGCCCCGGCGATCCGCCAGGATCTCCGCCGCTCTAGAAGCCGCAGGTCGTGAGGCGGTCTTCGCCGACTGCCAGCGTGACCTCCCAGCCCTCGCCGTTCGACCATCCGTTGGCGTAGCTCTCGCCGTTGCCCTCGGTGTGAAAGTTGTCCTCGGTGTGAAAGGGCATCACGGCGATGCGGAGATCCCCCATGTACCACTCGGCGCACCAGGAGTACGGGCTCTCGTCGCAGCTCGCGGCGTAGTTGTTCCAGTACGACTCCGTGTCCGGGCCAACCCAGGGACCGTCGAGCACGCGCCAGTACTTGGCCCAGCTGCCCGACGGTATGCCGCCGCCGCCGATGTCCGTCCGCGTGATGTAGTTCTCGACGTAGTAGGCGGCGTTCTCGGCGCACAGGGCGCTCGTGCCTTCGTTCGTGGCGATCTGGAACAGGATATGATGGCTCGAGCTCACGGCGCCGAGGCTCGAGAACCAGTCGTGGATCGATGTCGTGCTCACGTCGTCCGCCGGCGTGTCGACGAACGAGAAGACCGAGACGCCGCCCCCTGTCCCGCAGTCGGCCGGCGACACGTACAGCGGGAAAGAGAGCCGGCTGCTCCCGCCGAGGTTATCGGAGACCGTCGCCTGGACGACGGCGACGCCTGCGCCCGCCGGGGTGAACGTCACGGTGCTGCCGTTGCCCGCGAGCTCGCCCGCGTCGCTGAGGAGCTCCCACGCAACCGTCACCGCGTCGCCGTCGGCATCCGACGCGGTGACGGCGATCGTGGCGGTCTCGCACTGGGTGATGTACTTGCTCGGGGTGATGTCGATGCCCTCGATCGTCGGCGGGTCGTTCAGGGCGACGATGACGTCGAGCCCGCCGTTGGGCTCCCCGGCGCACTGCGATACGAGCACGATCTCGGACGTCGCCTCGGGGTAGACGTTGGCCGTCGCCTCGGCCGGAGCGCATTCCAGCGAAGGACCGGAGCTGCTCATCGGGGTTGCACAGACGCGGTAGGCGCCGGGCGGCACCACGAACATGCCGTCGGCCGCCGCGTGGACCCGGGTTCGAGGAGGGAGCACGCGGTCGGGGAGCGCCTCCTCTTCCAGCGCGCTCGTGGTCTCCGCGATGGCCGGATCACCGCAGGTGCCGTCCACGGCAACGAGCTTGTAGTGGACCGCGACGACGTCGTGACGCAAGCCTCCGACCGTGAGCGCCGCATGGATGGCCCCCGTCTCCCCGGCGCCCGTCGCCGTGGCGTCCTCCGTGCTCGTGTCGCACGCCGGCGCCGCGGTGACGAGCGCGATGACCATCGTTCTGCTCGCGCGAGAGTGGAATAAGCTTCGCATGGTGGTTTTTCTCCCTGGATGATGCTGGGCAACATCATGGCGGGCGCGGCGGTCTCCGCGGACAGCGGATGACCCGGGCGGTCCCATCGCCCCTCGCGCGCCGGGCTCCGCCTGGAGCATCGCGCATGCCGTGCCAGCGCCGGCAGGAGGCGTCGGAAATCTGCGGTTCGCCGGCGCCGGAGGCGCTCTGTCGCGCGAGGACGTTGGCGGGCAGTTGCGGCATCCCGCAATCGTTCGCGGTCTCCGGCAACGGATTGCGCAGCTCCCGGCTGAGCCCGGTCACGACGCTTTGCGGCAACAGGGAGGGGGGGTTGCGGTCAGGGCTCGACGCGACACCCGGCGCTGCACCCGTCGCCCCCTGCCGTGTTGCCGTCGTCGCACGACTCGAGCCCTCCGACGTCGCCGTCGCCGCACACGATCGCGGGATCGATCAGGGCGCGGCGCAGCTTCAGGTCCTCCCGGAGCGCGCTCGCGTGCTCGGCGAACTCGCGCTGATCGTCCCGGGTCGCCTCGCCGGCGCTGGCCGCGCCGATCAGCTGCGCGGCCTGATCGATGGCCGCGAGCGCGGCGGGCTCGTCCCACGCCGCGCTCGCGATGCGGGCGAGCTCGGCGCGGAATCGCTCGTCGAGCGCCGGTATCTCGCGGATCCGGCGCGGGAGCACGGCGACGGGCGCCGTCTCGGTGTCGAAGCGCGGGTCGTCCAGGGTGCGATCCATGCCATGGGGCATGAACACGAAGCGCCCATCGGCCGGGTTCTTGTAGATGTAATAGTTGTTCGCCCTGTAGGCGTAGCCGTCCCAGTGGCCGAGGAGCGCCTCGAGGGCGAAGCTCGTGATGAACCGATCCAGGTCGAGGTGCTCGCTCAGCCTCGCCTCGAGCTGCTCGTCCGGCGTGTCGCGGATTGTGTCGGCGAGCGCGCGGAGCGCCGCCGCGCCCTTGTCTTCCCCGCCGTCGAGCTCGGCGGCGTCGAGATCGTCGACAAAGTCGCCGCAGCACGGCCCCTCGTAGAGCGCGCCCTCGTCGTTCACCTCGCCGAAATGGCGCCTCAGGAACCGCTTGTCGAGGGCCTCGGTGACGACGTAGATGCCCTTGTCGACGCCGTTCAGGCTCACCACCGCGTGCGCGGTGCGCGCGGCCGGCACCCCGGCGCGGTCGTGCAGGTCCCCGCCGATCTGCTCGCGCAGAAAGGCCGAGTCCTGCTTGGCGTTGTTCAGCAAGAGCTTCTTGAGCCCGTCGAGCTCCGTCTCTTCATCGAACTCGTCGATCTTGATGCTGAAGCTCGGCTTGTCCTCGAGCTCCACGAGCTTGTTGCCCTTCTGCCGGATGCCGACGCCGCGGACGACCTCGCCGTCGTAGCTCAGCGTGCACGGGACGCGAGCCTCGAGGTCGGTGGCCAGCTGGTCCAGGTGGGCCCCGTCGACGGTGATCGCGATCGTGTGCAGCTTCGTCCGATCGAAGACCGCCTCCCCGGTCTCCTTGTTGACCGGGCAGCCGGTCTGGCTCGCCACGACGAGGAGGAGGGAGAGGACGGCGGTGGGAGCGCGCCCCGGTCTCAGGGTTCCCGGTTTCGTGTGAAGCATCCCTCTTGATACCGCGTTCCCTCGGCCTCCGCCCGCCGGGACGCGCGCGCCCGCGTCACGGGGCGGCGGCGCCAGTCCCGCGGCCGGGGTAGGGGCGCGCTTGCTTGATGTAGAGCGTCGGCGGCTCGTCCGGGTTCGCGTCGTCGTCGAACTTGAACTCCACGTCCATCGCGTACCAGCCGCTGTTGCCCGCCGCGGGCCCGTAGGCGGGAGAGAACCGGGTGTGGATGGCGTCGAGCGCCACGCCGAGCTGGTGGACCTGCGCCGCCGTCAGGACCGTCTGGCCCTCGGGCATGAGGCTCGAGTGCGTCAGGTAGGTGATGGGCTGGTTCGGCTGGCCGAAGAAGTGGAGGAACGCGTCGTTCGTCACGCCGGCGGGCGGGGCCACGACCTCCACGTCGCCGCCCGATTGCACGTTGACGTAGAAGGCGGGCTGGACCCCGGTCGTGTCGAACGGATTGTTCGTGATGGCCACGCCGTTCGCCTCCTCGTCCGGGAAATTGTGGTGCACGAGCAAGGCCATCGCGATGGTCCTGTGATCGATACCGTAATAGGTGCGCTCATCGAAGGTGCGGAGCTTCCAGGCGCTCGCGTACGTCTTGCGGATGGCGTCGAGGACGTCCTCCCAGTCGGTCGGATCGCCCGTGTTCGAGTCGTAGCAGCCGGCGCACGGGAACCCGTCGAGATCCTCGCTGTTCGTGCTGGTGCGGAAGCGCACCGGGTGCCCGGCATACTCCGCCTCGATCTTGGCCTTGAGGAGGTCCTGGAGCTCGACGTCGACGGGCGCGCTCTTCATCGCGTCGCGGAGCGCCTTCAGCGCCTTGTCGCGGACCGCCGGGTCGGTGTTGAACTCCGCGTCGGCGAGCAGCGCATCGATCTGCTCGTGGAAGCCGTTCTGCTTCATGAACAGGTCGTAGTAGTAGATCGGGATAGAGAACGCCTTCTGGATCGGGACCTCGGGGATCCTCGCCAGGATCGAGTAGTGGGCCGCCTTGCCGCCGAAGGCGAGGACGGCCTTCTTGATCGCGTCCCGGAGCGGCTCGCCGTCCGGCGGATCGGGGGTCACCTCCTCGATGTCGCGCAGATCCGTGACCGTCAGATCCAGCTCGGGGAGCGTGACGGGCTCGGGCCTGTGCGCCTCCCAGAACGCCTCGGCCTCCGCCTCGGTGACCTCGCGGACGCTCCAGGACGACGGCCCCGCGGTGAGCTCGATGAGCTTGTCCTTCAGCGCGAGCAGCTCCGGGTGGCTCATCGCGTTGCGCAGCCCCATGTTGGGCGTGCGCCGGTTCTGGGAGAGCACGTTGACGTGCGAGAGCGGCGTCTGGAACTCCTCGGTGATGATCCCCTGGACGACCGAGATGTCGTTGGGCGCCTCGTCGAGCACCACGATGTCCTGGTGGGACAGGTACTTCGCGTCGAGCTCCGCCGCCTTCGCGAAGCGGAGCCGCCCCATCGCCGTGCCCAGCGAGAGCGGCTGGTAGTCGATCCCGGCGTAGAGATCGCCGGTGCTGACCACGGGGATGTCAGAGGGGAGCTTCCGCGCCTCGGCCGCCACGGCCTCCGACGTGGGGTGGAAGGCGAGCTTCGATCCGAAGAACGAGGCCGCCTGCACCGCCCTGAACAGGGTGGTGATCATGTCCGCAGACGCGGTGTCGTAGGGGGAGAGCTCGAGCGCCCACACGCCGGGGCCCGCGTAATGCGTCACCGCGCCGAGGACGAAGCGGCGGTCCGGCGTGAAGTACTCGGTCGTGTTGAACTCGAAGAGGGGAGGGACGTAGGGCAGCTCGCCGCCGGAGAGGTGCGACGAGATGAAGGCGTAGTGGACCTCGTAGAGCACGCTGTTCTGGAAATACAGCGCGTTCTGATCGGCCGTATCCAGCACCACCTTGACCGACCGCGCGCCGGGCAAGCTGGCGTCGACGGGCGTCGACGCCAGCGCCTCGAAGTCCGCGGCGCACCCCACGCGCTTCAGGAACTCCGTCGACCCGTCGTCGCTCGTGCGTTCGCAGACCTCCCCGGTCGCGCCGACATCGTCGGGCGAGCCGCCGCACGCGCCCGGCAGCGCCGCGGCGAGCAGGGCGAGCGCGAGGAGCGACGAGATGCGATTGCCTTGAACCATGAATCCTCCTGAGACAAGTAAGGTGACCGAGGGGCGGCGCGCGCCGGTAGGCTTGCGTCAGGGCGTCAGGGCGAAGCAGTAGATCCCGCCGTAACCGCCGCCGGATCCGACGCTCGTCGCGCCCTGCGCCGGTCCCCCCGCGTCCACGAGGTTGACGCCCGGGGTGCACCCCGCCGCGTCGTGGGCCGACATCCAGTGGGCCATGTTGAACCCGCCGCCCGGGCCGCCGGGCCCGCCGCCGCCGAAGTTCCTCGGCCACGAGTGTCCGAGGCGCGGCTTCGAGTTCCTGTCCGCCGCCGCGCTCGTCCAGTCGCTGCACGTGGCCGTCGGGCCAAAGAGCCGCCCCTCCTCGTCGCTCCCCGTCATGGTGTCGTGGTTGTCCACCTCGGGCTGGCTCGGATCGGGCTGGTGGTTGGGGACGCCGTCCTCGTTCGGCAGATCGTCGGCGAGCCCGTCGTCGGCCCCGGTGGGGCGCTCGCCGAGCAGCTCCTGTTTGTTGCTGGCGATCAACCGTCCGAGCCGGTCGTACCAGGGCCCCTCGCCGATCCGGTCGATCGCGTCGACCTGTTTGCCGTCCTCCCCTGCCGCGGCGCTCAGGAACGCGCGCCACGTCTTGCCCCCCGCGCCCGGAAGGCTCTTTTCGGCGATCGTCGCGCAGATCTTGTCCGCGCCGCGGAGACCGGCGCCCGGGCCCGTCTCCCCGAAGCGGAGATCGCCCCCGAAGCCGTCCTGGGAGCCCGACTGCTCCCGCATGGCGACGATGCTTGTCACGAAGAAGCTGAATTTCTCGGTCGTCCCGCCGCCGGTCGTCGCGGTGGTGGTGGTGCCGCCGCCGGTGGTCGCCGTGGTGGTGCCGCCGCCGGTGGTCGCCCCGCCGCCGGTGGTCGCCGTGGTGCTGCCGCCGGTGGCCCCCGTGGTGCTGCCGCCGGTGGCCCCGGAGCCGTTGCCGGAGCTCGACGACGTGCTTGTCGCTCCGTCGCTCGAAGCGTCGATGTCCCCGCCGGAGCAGCCGAGCACGTGCGGGAGCAGCGCCAGGGTGAGAGGGAGCAACACGAGAGGATAAGCGCGTGTCATGGTCTCGTTTCCTTGTCTTGGTAAGCTGGACTGTCGGTCGCGCCGTGATCGGCGAGGCTCATTGGCAGGTGAGATCGCTCTGGCAGGTCTGGCCGTCGGGGCACTGCGAGCTGTCGTTGCACGAGGTGAGCCCCGCGACCTCCACCGGCCGCTCGATCTGCGACGAGACGACAAGATCGACCCGGCCGGGCGAGATCGTCGTGGAGCCCACGGACTCGCGCGTGGCGACGATCGACGGGAAGCCCGCCACGCCGAGGTCGAGGAGCTGCGTGACGAGCGACGCCGGCAGATCGAGCGAGCCGGTGTCCTCGGCGGCGCACTCGATCTTCCCCTTCGTGCCCCCGTGATGGCTGATATCGAGCGTCACGCGGACCGTGGAGATGCCGGCCTGCCCCGGCGGCGCCCACGTGAGCCGCACGGCCGCGTCGGGCTCGATGCGGATCGTGTCGTTCAGCAGCTCGAGGGGGCTCACGCCCCTGGCCTCCACCGCGAAGGCGTTGAAGTAATCGCCGCTCGCCTCGAAGCGGACCGTCTGTCCCTCGTCGGCGGGCGGATAGCCGAGCTTCGAGCCGGCGGGCGGCTGGTAGTTGTTCGCCACGGGCTTCATGACGAAGGCCGCCTCGCCCGACTCGAGGTTCAGGCCGGTCACCGTCACGTCTCCGGCGCTGTGCGCGGCCGGGTAGGGCTCGCACGTGTCGTCCTCCACGCAGACGGCGCTGCCCCCGCAGGGCTCGTTGCAGAACGGGACGCGCGGCGTGAGGAGCCGGCAGCTCCCCTCCTCGGTCGCGAGCTCCCAGACGATCTGAGAGGGCGTGGGCCCGTCGTAGATCTTCCCGAGCACCGACGCGCTGCCGGGCGTCTCCGGCGCGTCGCCTGGCAACGAGCGCACCTGGAAGGCGCCGACGAGGAGCGTGGGGTCGCCGGTCGCCCCGCCCGGCCCCGTGGAGCCGTCGGGGCCCCCAGCGTCCGGTGGGTTTTCGGTGCCCGTCGTCGAGGTCGAGCAGCCGAGAGACAGGAGGCTCAGGAGCCCGACGAGGACGCCGGCGCACCCTCTGCATCGGGAGGGGAATTTTACAATCCTGCGGACTTTTCGCGACATTTTGATGGCCTGGTGGCGATGTCGCAGGATCGGGGGTCAATCTTTTTTGCAGACGTCGCGCCGGCGCTCACTTGCCGCCGAGCTCGGACAGGCGTGCGCGCAGCCGCGGCGCGTGGACGCTCTCGCCGTACCGGGCGAGGAAGTCGGCGATGGCCGCGCGCTCGTCGGCCGTTCGCCCGAGCCGGCGCAGGCAATGTACCCGCCCGACGCGGGCCTCCGCCGCGAGGGGGCCGCCGGGGCCGGCGAGGTAGCGTTCGAAGTGGCCGAGCGCCTCGGCCGCCTTGCCCTGGTGGAGCGCGAGCTGGCCGAGCGACACGAGCGCCGCCCGCGCCTCGGGGCTGGACGGGTGCTGCGCGAGCAGGGCGCGGTACGCGGCGCTCGCCTCGGCGTTCTTCCCCTCCCCGAGCCGGGCCTGCGCGCGCAGGAGCAGCGCCTGGGGGCCCACCGCGGGCTCCTCCGCGCGCGGCCTGGGCGGCTGCGGGGCGCGATTCCGGGCCTCGTCCGCGCCGGTGGCCGCGGGCTCGCTGGCCACCGCGGCCGTGCCCGGCGGCGGCTCGCTCGGGGCCGCCGTCGCGCCCGGCGGCGGCTCGCTCGGGGCCGCGGCCGTGCCCGGCGGCGGCTCGCTCGGGGCCGCGGCCGCGCCCGGCGGCGGCTCACTGGGGGCCGCGGCC
>JAICEP010000362.1 GCA_025924095.1 Sorangium sp. | reverse complement strand
TGGAGCTCGAGCGGGAAGATGAGCTCGTACCGAAGGGACCAGCTGTCCTCTTCCAGGAACGCCGCGCCGACGGCGAGGTACTTCAGCGCCGAAGCGAAGGCCGTCGACGCCTTGGCGCGCTTGCCGGCGATGAGATTGAGCTCAGCCGCACGCTCTCGCTCCTCGCGCGACGTGATCAGCCCGGCCCCCCGGTCGAGCTGATTCACGATCTCGAAGATCTTCTCCTCGAGCGCCTCCGGCGCCGTATGCGACGCGAGCAGCCGGCCGATCTCGAGGTGCACCGCCGCCCGCTCGCCTTCAGGGATGAGCGAATAGGCCGCCTCCTGGACGCGGTCGTGGAGGAATTTGTAGGTGTTTTCCACGCGGAAGACGAGCCCCTCATGGGCTGCGTCCCGAAGATCCGCGTGCACCTCTCCCTCCGACCCGCCGTGAACCATCGTCAGGAGGGCGACCGCCGCGGTGTTTCCCAGACAGGCGAGCTGCTTCAGCGCTCCCTGGGCGCGCCGAGGGAGCCGCACGAGCTTGCCGACCATCAGGTCGACCACATTGTCGGTGAAGCCCTTCTCGCGGATCTTCGCCACGTCCCACCGGAAGGCCTCGGCACGCTCGTCGAACTCGATCAGCCGCTCTTCGTACAGCGCGGTGAGGAACTGGATCGCGAAGAACGGGTTGCCGGCCGTCTTCTCGTGGACGAGGCTCGCGAGCGGCGCGGCGTCCTCACGGCGGCAGCGCAGCGCGTCGCTGACGAGCGCGGCGAGCTGCTCCTGGGACAGCGACCCGAGCACGATGTCCGAGACGCGCGCGCCCTCCTTCCGCACCTGGTCGAGCACCCGCATGAGCGGGTGCGAGCGGCTCACCTCGTTGTCGCGGTACGCGCCGATGACGAGGAAATGCCGCATTTCGGGGTGCGTCACCAGATCACGAAGCAGCCCGAGGCTCGCCGAGTCGGCCCACTGGAGATCGTCGAGGAAGAGCGCGAGGGGGTGCTCCTTCCGGGCGAACACCCCGATGAAGTGCCGGAACACGATGCGGAATCGGCTCTGCGCCTCGGACGCCGGGAGCTCGGGCACCGGCGGTTGCGGGCCGATGACGAGCTCGACCTGAGGGATGACTTCCACGATGAGCTGTCCGTTGAACCCGAGGGCGCCGAGCAGCCGCTGCTTCCAGGCTGCAATCCGATCCTCACTCTCGGCGAGGATCTCGAGCACGAGCTCCCGCAAGGCCTGGACGAGCGTGGAGAAAGGGATATCGCGCTTGTATTGATCGAACTTCCCCGAAAGAAAAAAGGCTCGTTCCCGGACGATCGGCCTGTAGAGCTCATGGACCAGCGCCGACTTGCCGATGCCCGAATAGCCGGAGACCAGGACGAGCTCGGGGGCTCCCGTGCCGACCACGCGCTCGAACGCGCGCAGCAGCACGGCCACGTCGTCCTCGCGGCCGTAGAGCTGCTGGGGGATTTGCAAGCGGCCAGAGACATCGCGCTCGGCCAGGGGGAACGGCTCGATCCTGCCGGTGGCTCGCCACTCCGAAAGGCACCGCTCGAGATCGTGCTTGAGGCCGCGCGCGGTCTGGTAGCGATCCTCCGCCATCTTGGCCAGGAGCTTCAGGACGAGCGCCGAGATGACTTCGGGCAGCTCCGGGACGAGCGCGGAGGGCGGCGGCGGGACGCGAGCGACGTGGCAGTGCACCCACTCGAGCGGGTCCCGCGCCTCGAAGGGCAGCCGCCCTGTGAGCATCTCATAGAACGTGACGCCGAGCGCATAGAGGTCGGTGCGGCTGTCGATCGCCCGGTTCATCCGCCCCGTCTGCTCCGGAGACAGGTACGGCAAGGAGCCCTCGATGAGCCGGGGCGGCCCCGCCGGCGGCTGCTGGCGGGAGAGGCGGGACGCGAGGCCGAAGTCGGCGAGCTTGACCTGGCCGGTGGCTGCATTGACGAGGATGTTCTGGGGCTTGAGATCCTTGTGGAGGATGTCCCGCTGGTGGAGCGCCGCCACGCCATCCACGATACGAACCGCGAGGTCGAGGAACCGCTCGGTTTTCATGGGCGCGTCCATGAAGTGGTCGAGCGACTCGCCGCCGAAATCCTCCAGGACGAGCGCCGGCAGCCCCTCGTACGTCTCGAGGGCGAGCGGCGCCAGGATGGCCTCGTGGCTCAGCATCTTGCCCATCGCGTACTCGTGTTTCAGGCGCTCGATGTCCTGCGGGCGGCTGCGCCTCGGGTCGAGGACCTTCAAGATCACCGGGCGGCCATCGGCGCTCCGCACCGCGCGAAGTAGGTTGGTCCTTTGGCCCTTGTGGAGGGGCTCGGTGATCGCGTAGGGGGAGGCCGGGCTCACCTTCATGGAGACCCTCTCCCTGGCGAGGACACGCCATGGAGCGCTGGCGCCCGGCGGCTCCGTGGGACATGAGAGCTGTCGACGCCGGAGCGGTCGAGTCCGCGCGCCTGGCCGAGGCGACGCAGCCGCACGGCCGGCGTGAGCGCATGGCGCCGGCCGGGCACCGGATCCCCTGTCACGGTCTCCCGCGGTCGTGCCATCCGAGGCCCCCCTCTATCGATAGGTACCACGGCTGAGGCCCGGCAGTTCCGCGCTGCACCTCGCAGGCGCCGACGAGCAGCGATCCCCACGCTCACGTGCACGCCCGTCCAC
This sequence comes from Sorangium sp., assembly GCA_025924095.1. GTDB lineage: Bacteria > Myxococcota_A > Polyangia > Polyangiales > Polyangiaceae > Sorangium. The sequence continues at coordinate 5,358 of JAICEP010000362.1, read as the reverse complement.
TCCCGCCCCGGCGCTGTGACGCGCCCGCGGAGGTCGAGGCACCGCCAACGTGAGCGTGCGCCTGCTCGATCTGTCGAGCGCATGGCTCGACGGAGCCGGCCGGGCGCCGGCACGTCCGTCAGCGCCATCACGCAGCGGGGGTTGTCCTCGCTCGAACCGTGAATTTCCCGCTCGAGCGGGGCCCGCCGCGGCGGCTAGCCTCGGAGGTTGCCATGGACCTCGACCCGTACCGCGCCCCGCTCCGGGGCGGCCGTCACTGCATCCTCCGGCAGATCTCGCGCGGGGACGCCGCTGCCCAGCTCGACCTCGAGCGAGCGATCGTGCGCGCGCGCCACGGCATCGTGAAGCACGAGGACGAGCTGCCCGTCGACGCGGCCGCCTACGCCGAGCAGCGGGAGCGCGCCGGGCTCACGGCGACGGACGGCTCGGCGCTGTGCCTGGCCGCCGAGCTGGAGGGGGGCGGCCTCGTCGGGGAGGTGACGCTCCTCCGGTTCAAGCCCCGGATGGTGCGCCACGTGGGGGTCCTCGGGATCGGCGTGCACCCGGAGGCGCAGGGGCTCGGGGTGGGCCGGGCGCTGATCGAGCGGCTGCTCGGGTGGGCGCGCGCGCACCGCGACGCGGACGGGGGGCGCGTGCGGCGGGTGGAGCTCTACGTGCGGGCCGACAACGCCCGGGCGATCGCGCTCTACCGGTCGTTCGGGTTCGCGCACGAGGGGACACGCCGCGATTTCGTCCGCGGCGACGGCGGGGCGTTCGTGGACGACCTGATCATGGGCCTGCGACTGTCCGACGATGCGCCCGCCGCAGGCCGGTGAGGCGCGTCCTGCCCGCGGCGGGCATGACGCGCGCGGGCGCCGCGGGGTAGCCTCCCCGCGATGAGCGGACCGCCCAACGCCGCCCGCGCCGCCCCCCCCGGCGCCCTCCCCGACCCCACCGCCCTCCCCGGCCCTGGCGTTGCGCCCGCCGGCGCGCCCGCCCCCGCCGGCGCGCCCGCCCCCGCCGCCCGCCTCGACCCTGCCGCCCGCGCCCGCGCCGCGCTGCGCGCCGGCCGCATCGCGGCGCTGACCGCGGGCGGCCTCGCCCTCGGCAAGCTCATCGCCGGCCAGCTCGGCCATTCGATGGCCGTCACCGCGAGCGCCGTCGATTCGCTCACCGACCTCTTCGCCTCCTCGGCGAACGCCCTCGCCATCCAGCTCGCCCACGCCGCGCCCGATCGCTCCCACCCGTTCGGTCACGCGAAGATCGAGACGCTCGCGACCGCCGGTCAGGGCCTGCTCATCGGCGGCTCGGGGGTCTACCTGCTCATCGAGGGGATCCGGCGGCTGCTCTCGCCCGAGCCGCTCCGCCTCGCCGCCGTCACGCTCGGCACCATGGCCGCCGCCGCGCTGATCACCGCGGCGCTCGTGGCCTACCTCGGCCGCGTCGCCGCGCGCACCGGGTCGAGCGCCATCCAGGCCGACGCCGTCCACTACCGCACCGACATCGCCGCGAACGTCGCGGTCCTCCTCGGCGTCGCCCTCACGTACGCCACGGGCTTCTCCCGCGTCGACGGCCTCCTGTCGATCGCGGTCGCCGTCTATATCCTCACGTCGGCGGGGACCCTCCTCCGGCTCGGCGTGCGCGACCTCATCGACACGAGCGCCCCCGAGGAGCGCGTCGGCGCCATCGAGGCCGCGCTCGACGCCATGCGCGCGCGCGGCGAGCTCCTCGGCCACCACGGGCTGCGCACGCGGATCGCCGGGAGCACGCTGTTCGTCAACGTGCACATCGAGCTCCCCGGCGACCTCCCCCTCGCCCGCGCGCACGCGACGAGCGACCGCGCGCGCGACGCGATCCTCGCGGTCGAGCCCGACGCCGAGGTGCTCGTGCACATCGACGTCGAGCGCGACGAGCCGGCGTGACGGGCGGCCGTCCCCGCCGATCGCGCGGCGCCGCTCAGCCCGGCGGAGAGCTCGGCTCGGAGAGGCGCGGCGGCCCGGCGCACGGGAGCTCGACGAGGAACGTGGCGCCGGCGCCGAGCGCGCTCTCGACGTGGATCGAGCCGCCGTGCGCCTCCACGATCCTGCGGCTGATGTAGAGCCCGAGCCCCAGCCCGCCGTAGTTCCGCTCGGACACGGCGCGCCCGAAGCGCTCGAAGATCTGCTCCTGTCGCGCCGGATCGATGCCTATCCCGAGGTCCTTGACCGAGAGCCGCGCCGTCCCGGCCTCGTCCGTGACGAAGATCTCGACGGGCTTGCCCGCGCCGAACTTGATCGCATTGGCGAGGAGGTTGGTGACGATCTGGTCGATGCGGGAGCGATCCCAGAGGCCCACGATCCGGCCGCCGTCCTGCAGCGAGACGGAGCACCCCGCGCGCGCCAGATCCAGCTCGAACCGCTCGGCCACGTCGCGGACGATCACCCCGAGGTCGACCTCCGCGATCTCGAGCGAGAGCCGATCCGCCTGGGTCCGCGACACGTCGAGGAGCTCGCTGTTCAGGCGGGTCAGGCGCGCTGCCTGCCGGAGGGCGCGATCGACCTGCCTGCAGATGGCCTTCGGGTCCCAGGGTTGATCCGACTGGAGGGTCCGCTGAGCGGCCCCGAGCGAGAGCGTGAGCGACGTCATCGGCGTGTTGAGCTCGTGCGTCGCCACGGTGAGGAACTCATCCCGCACGCGGACGGCCTCCTGCGCAGCGCGGTAGAGCCGCGCGTTGTCGATCGCGATCGCGGCCCGGCGCGCCACTTCCTGGGCGAGCTCGAGGTCGGCCTCCCCGTAGCGGCGCTCCGGCGCCGACGAGACGACGCTCAGCACCCCGAGCGGCTGTCCCCGCATCACGATCGGCACGGTGATGAGGCTGCGCGTCCCGAGCGCGCGGATGAGCCTCGCGTGGCCCTCGTCCTCGCAGTAGCTGCGGAGGCGCTCCTCGGAGAGCTCGGAGATCAGGAGCGGGGCACCTCCCCGCAGGACCCTGGCCGCCGGGTGGGACGATTCCCGGCCAGGGGGATACCGCTGTCGTAGCTCCTCGAGCAACGACTCCTTCGCGGCGTCTCTGTGCGCCCAGGAGGTCCGCCGGGTCTCTCCACCTTCCACCACGTCGATGACGCACCAGTCGCAGAGCGATCGCACCGACAGCCGCGCGAGGCGCGACAGCGTCTCCGCGTAATCGAGCGACCCGGAGAGGATCTCCCCGGCCTCGGCCAGGAAGGCCGCGCGCCGCTCCGCCGCCTCGGCCGCGGTCCGCGCGGCCTGCTCCTTGGCGAGCAGCCGCGCGTTCTCCAGGGAGATCGCCGCCTGTGTGGCGAGGAGCGAGAGGCTGGTGAGCCGATCCGGCGTGAACGCGCCGGCGAGGAGGTTGTTCTCGAGGTAGAGCAGGCCCGCCACCTCGGCCTGCCTCAGGATGGGCATGCAGAGGACCGATCTCGGCGTGCCCCGCGCGAAGCAGGCGTCGCCGGAGAACTTGCCCGCATCCGCAGCGTCATTGCCCAGGATGACGCGCTCCTTCGTCCGGTGGACGTAGCGGACGAGCGACACGGGGACGCGCCGCGAGACATCCTCCGTCGAGCGCGGGAGGACGATCGTCGCCGCCCCGCTCTCCCCGACGGTGGCCTCGGCCTCGATGGAGAGGCCTTGGTCCTGAACCAGGACGAGGCACGCTCTCTGCGCACCGCCCTGCTCGAGGACGGCAGTGAGCAGCGTGCACAGGAGCTTGTCGAGGACGATCTCGCTGGAGATGGCCTGCGACGCCTTGATCACCGAGAGCAGGTCGATCTCCTCGGGCCGCGCCGCGAAGGTGGCGGCCTTGGCGGGCGTCCTCGAGTCGCAAAGGGAGGGGTTCCGCTGATCGAGCAGCCTGACCTTGCCGTCCGCCCCCCAGCGCGCGTAGCAGGCGCGGGCCTCGCGGAGGTACGTGGCGGCAAACAGGTCGAACCCCCGCGCCCGGTAGAACCTCGACGCGATCTCGTAGGCGAGCGCCTCGCCGTGGACGAAGCCGCTCTCGCGCGCCGAGCGGATGGCCTCCTCGTAGAGGCGCTCGGCGTCGAGATCCCGGCCCTCCAGGCGCGCGATCTCGGCGCCGACGAGCGCGGCGCGGCTGCCGAAGTTCTCGGGGCAGCTCGAAGCCCAGACCTCGAGCTGCTCGTGGTGGGCGGCGAGCGCCGCGAGGTGCTCGGGCCGCTCGCCTTTCGACGCGGGCGCCGCCTCGCATCGCGCCGCCCGCGCGAGCGCGCCATAGAAATGGTAGTCGGTAACGTGGAGGAACGACCGCATCGTCCAGAGGAGCCGCTCCGCCTTCGTCGCCACGGCGAGGGCAGAGTCGTAGTCGCCGGCGTGGAAGTGCGCCTGGAGCCTGAAGATCCAGTACCAGCAGGCGGCTAGCGAGAGGCGTGGATCGCTCTCCAGATGCTGCTCGAACCTGGCCTCGTCAAAGCTCGCGTCGTTGAAGGAGGAGAAGCTGGGCGTCAGACCGCGGAGGCACCGGACGAGCTGAAGCTGCGCGATGATGCAATCAAAGATGAGACCGAACCTCGCCTCCCGTACGAACGCGAGCGCGCTCTCGGCTTCGTGCTGCACGTCGCCGAGCGGCTCTCCCTTGGAGAGCAGGATCAATATCGAGGCAGTGCGGGCATAGGCTGCGAAGGTGAGGTCACCGGTCTCGCTCGCCATGTCGAAGGCGCGCTGCATCAGCTCGAGGCTTGTGCGCATGTGCCTCGTCCAGAGATTGACCAGGCACCCGAAGTCCAGGTAGACGCGGGCCTTGAAGCGGTCGAGCCCATGCTGGTCCACCAGATCGAGGCCGAGCTTGCCGAAGCGGTACGCTGCGCGGTAGTCGCCGAAGCGCGCGCCGAGGACCACGCCAACATGGACATAGCCGAAGCACGATCCGTCGCTGTTGCCATGCTCGAGGCTCAAGTTCGCCATGCGACCGACGACGAGGCTGTGCAGCTTCTGGTCGGTGAACAAGGCCGGCGCCTCACCCCGGTTGAGGATGTCCATGATCGCGCGAATGACCGGATCGGTCATCGGCGGCAGGTCGACGAGCGCCTCGATCGGCCGGCTCCCGAGCTGCCGCCACAGCCGCTCATACTCCTGCTGCACCTCCTCGTCCGTCGGGTGCGGCGACCAGCGGACGCCGGCGCGCCGCAGGACCTCGAGGCAGATCTCGACGGCGAGCTCGCTGCGATCCAGCGTCGTGTAGAGATCCGCGCGCACACACGCGACCGCCGCTGCGTCGACGAGGTTTCCTGCGCGGCGCGAGAGCATCGAGAGCCGCTCCTCCGCCGCCCCGAGCTCCCCGGTCAGGTACTCGCACTCGGCCCGGTGGAGCTCGAGCGCGAAGGCGAGCTCGTACCGCTGCTCCCAGCGGTCTTTCCTCAGGAACGC
>JAICEP010000361.1 GCA_025924095.1 Sorangium sp. | reverse complement strand
TCCCCGTCGCGTTCCTCGAGGGCGGCTTCCTCTTGTGGGAAGCCGAGGCGCTGCCGATCGAGCGCCCCGACTGAGCACTCCTGCGCGCTCCGCCCGGCGAGCGCGGCGCGTCACAGAGGCAAGCGCGCGGCGCTGCGGCGGGGCGTCACCGCTCGGCGGCCGGCGGCGTCACCCCTTGGCGGCCGCGAGCGCCGCCGAGAGGACCTCGCGCACCGGCACGCCGTGCGTCCTCGCCGCCGCGGCGCAGTCGTCGAACTCCGGCTTGATCTGCGGCGGGCCGAACGGCCCCTCGCTGATCTTCACCCGGATGGCGCCGTACGCGGTCTTCACGGTCGTGATCCGCCGCGGCCGTTCCGTGCGGGCGACCGGGATCTTCCGGAGCCCGATGCTGGTCGTCTCGCGGAGCAGCGCCGTCGCGACCGCATCGGCCTGGGCGGCGGCGGCGAGCGCCGCGATCGTCAGCGCGGGCCGTCCTTTCTTCATCGTGATCGGCGCCGCCCACGCGTCGAGCGCGCCTGCCGCGAACAGCGCCTCGATCGCGTGCCCTGCCACCTCGCCCGTGAGGTCGTCGACGTTCGCCTCGATGATCACGTGCGATGCGCTGCCGAGGCTCTCTTCCCCGCCAGAGCGCGTTCCCAGGACGACCCGCAGCAGGTTGGGGCGGTCCGGCAGCTCTCGCTGGCCGGCGCCGAAGCCGATCCGGTCGGGCGCGAACGTCGGCCAGCGCTCGAACCGGGTCGCCAGCGCGGCGATGATGGCCGCGCCGGTGGGCGTGACCAGCTCGGCGTCGAGCTCCACGCCGTAGGTCGGGACGCCGCGGAGGCAAGCGACCGCGGCAGGCGGAGGCAGCGGGAGGATCCCGTGCCGCGCCTTGACGAACCCGCGCCCCATGGGCAGCGGCGATCCGACGACCTCCGCCCCGATGTGCGCGATGGCCGCGGCGGCGCCCACGATGTCGACGATCGCATCGACGGCGCCGACCTCATGGAAGTGCACGTCTTCCAGGCGGATCCGGTGCACGGCGGCCTCCGCCTCGCCGAGGCGCCGGAAGATCCGGCGCGCCAGCGCGGCGACGGGCGGATCGAGCGGCGCTGCGGCGAGCATGGCGTCGATGGAGCCGTAGGTGCGCTCGGGCTGCGGCGTCTCGACGTGCACGTCGAACGAGGTCGCCACGATGCCGCTCCGGTGGGCATGCCCACGGTGCAGGTGGAATCCCTCGATGGGCAGCGCCGCGACGGCGCGCTCGATGACGAGGAGCGGCACCCCGAGATCGAGCAGCGCGGCGATGGTCATGTCGCCCGCGATCCCGCTGAACGCGTCGAAGAACAGGATCTTGCCGGCGCCCGCGCCTTCCTCGAGGAGCGGCGTGCGCGGGTGATCATGCCCGTGCTCGTGCGCAGGATCGTGCTCGTGCTCGTGCGCATGGCCGTGTCCGTGCGCGTGATCATGCTCGTGCGCAGGGTCGTGGTCGTGCTCGTGCTCGTGCCCGTGCGCATGGCCGTGCCCGTGCTCGTGCCCGTGCGCAGGATCGTGCCCGTGATCGTGCCCGTGTCCCATATCTCGCCTGCTCCGTTCGCCGGGCGCCTGCGCTCCGCGGCGCTCCCGCGGTCGCGCTCGTTCCGCGCTCACTCCTTCGGCAACATGCGATGCACCACCATCGCCGCGCCGAAGCCGCTGTCGATGTTGACCACGGCGACGCCGGAGGCGCACGACGTGAGCATGGAGAAGAGCGCGGTGAAGCCGCCCAGCGCCGCGCCGTAGCCGACCGAGGTCGGGACCGCGACGACCGGGGCGGCCACGAGCCCGCCGACCACGCTCGGCAGCGCGCCCTCCATGCCCGCAACCACGATCACGGCGGACGCCTTGCGCAGCTCCTCGAGGCGATGGAGGAAGCGATGCAGCCCCGCGACCCCGACGTCGTACAGCCGTTTCGCTTCGAGCCCCACGGCACGCAGCGTCTCGATGGCCTCCTCGGCGACCGGGAGATCGCTCGTGCCCGCGGTCACGACCGCGACCGGCCCGGCGGCGCGCTTCGGCGTGGGCGCGACCTCGATGCTGCCGGTCCGCGCCAGGGGAACATAGCGAAACGCCGGCAGGAGCGACGCCACCGCCGCGCCCTTCGCGGCGTCGACCCGGGTCACCAGCACGTTCTGCCCGGCCCTCGCGATCTCCTGGGCGATCAGAACGATCTGCTCCGGCGTCTTCCCTTCGCCGAAGATCACCTCGGGCACGCCCTGCCGGAGCGCGCGGTGGTGATCGACGGTCGCGACGCCCAGGTCCCGGAAAGGCAGGCCTCGGAGCGCCTCCAGCGCCTCCTCGACGGCGAGCTCGCCGGTTCGAACGCGCTCAAGCATTTCCCGGACGAGGCGCGGCTCCATGTGCGCAGCCGCTTAGCGCGGCGGCGCGGCCAGGGCAAACGTTCCGCCCCGTCCGCCCGTCCCCCCTGGCTGGCCGGGCGAGCGCCTGTACGCCTCCGGAAGCTCGGCGCGCGCGTGCTCCTCGGATGCGGGCCTCACTAAAATCTTCCAGTCTCTTTGCGTAAGAGGGGGCGACAGGACTACTTTCCGCGCCGCGTGCCCGCCTTCGTCGCTCCCCTTGTCGGCTTTGCTCTCGGCGCGCTGCTCGCCTGGTTCAGCGCTGCAGCCCCTCACCGCCCAGGCGCGCTGCGCGCGGCGGAGGCTCGGCTCGCGCCCGGCCCGCGCGATCGGCCGCTCGCCCTCGTCTTCCTGTTCGCCGTCCTCGTCTTCGCCCCGGTCTGCGCCTACTTCCTCGTCTTCGCGCCCGACTGGAGCTTCGCGTACCTCGTCGACACCCGCCGGATCCCGTCCGCCGTCGACCTCGTGCTGCTCCTCCTCGACGTCGTCTCGGTGCCCGCCGGGTTCGCCGCCGCGCAGCGCTTCGCCGCGAGCGCCGGCGGCAGGCCGACCGCGCAGCGATCGGTCCGTGCGCTGGCCATCTTCGCCGGCGCGCCGCTCGCGATCGCCCTGATCGCCGTTGTCGCCCTGTCCCGGCGCCTCGGGATCGACGGCACCTACCGGCAGGTCGAGGGCGACTTCGGCGTCCACCCGGTCGCCGGCGGTCCGCTCGGCTACGCGCTCCTCTGGATGCACACCATGCTCGCCGCAGGATTCGCGGTCACCGTGAGCGCCCTCCTCCGGCGCGAGCCGCCGGGCGGCGGACAGAAGGCCGAGCCCGCCCTCGGCCCGAGCCCCCGCGCCGTCCGGAGCGAGCCGGCGCCCGCGGTCGATCCGCCCCGGCCTGCCTCGACGCGCCCGCAGCGCCGGCTCGGCCTCGGCAAGGGCGGCCGCTCCAACCGGCCGGGCTGAGACGCATCCCGCGGGCGCGGCCGGCCGCGTCACCGCGTCGCCGGAGCCACCGCGGTGGCGCGACCGGCCGCGTCACCGCGTTGACGGAGCCACCGCGCTCCACCACCCTGTCGCCCCATGTCCGAACGAGCCCGCATGGATCAGCAGATCGCAGAACTGACGGAGCTGGCCGAGCAGGTGGTGACCCGCGCCAGGAAAGGCGGCGCCGACGTCGCGGAGGCGATCGCCCGCTCCGGCTCCGAGCTCACCACCAAGGTGCGCCTCGGCGAGCCCGAGCTCGTCGAGGAGGCCGTCCACAAGGGCCTCGGCATGCGGATCATCAAGAAGCAGCGCGTCGCGCTGACCTCGACCTCCGACCTCACGCCCCGCGGCCTCGATCGGTTCGTCGCGGACGCGCTGGAGCTCGCCGACATCTCGCAGGAGGACGAGTTCGCCGGCCCCGCCGATCCGGAGCTCATCGCCAAGGGCAACTTCCCCGCGCTCGATCTCTATGATCCCTCGGGCGGAGACGTCACGGCCGCGCAGGCCATCGACATCGCGCGCCGGGGCGAGCAGGCCGCGCGCGACGCCGACCCCCGCATCACGAACAGCGAGGGCGCGACGTTCTCGCGGAGCGCGGGCGCCTACGCCCTCGTCCTGTCCGGCGGGTTCCGCGGCGGCATCGCCGGCTCGTACGCGCAGCTCGTCGTCTCTCCGATCGCCGACGACAACGGCGACAAGAAGCGCCGCGGCTTCTACTTCACCGGCCGGCGCCACCTCGCGGACCTGGACGCCCCGGACGCCGTTGGCCGCGAGGCAGCCCGCCGGACGCTGCGCAAGCTCGGCGCCCGCAAGGTGGCGACCTGCGAGGCGCCCGTCGTCTTCGACCCGGACGTCGCCCGCTCGATGCTCGGGCTGCTCGGCAGCTGCATCATGGGCAGCTCGGTCTGGCGCAAGTCGAGCTACCTCGCCGGCCGCGAGGGGACGCGCGTCGCCAGCGATCTCATCACGGTCGTCGACGATCCCCTGATCCCGCGCGCTCCCGGCTCGCGGCCGTTCGACGGCGAGGGCCTCCTGGCCAGGCGCAACGTCGTGGTCGAGCAAGGCATCCTGAAGACCTATCTCTGCGACAGCTACAGCGCCCGGAAGCTCAAGCGCACCTCGACCGGCAGCGCCTCGCGTGGCGGCGGCGGCGGCGTGGGCCCCTCCACCTCGAACTTCATCCTGCAGCCCACCTCCACGCCGGCGGACGAGATCGTACGCTCCACGCCGCGCGGGCTGTACGTCACCGAGATGATGGGCTTCGGCTTCAACGCCGTGACCGGCGACTTCTCCCGGGGCGCCTCCGGCTTCTGGATCGAAAATGGTGAGATATCTTACCCAGTTAGCGAGGTCACGATCTCGCTGAACCTCGACGAGCTCTTGCAGCGGATCGATGCCGTCGGAAGCGACCTGGATCTCCGGACGGCAACGTCCTCTCCGACCTTCCGGGTCTCGGCCATGACCATCGCCGGAAGCTGAGCCGCTTCCGTTCGAGGAGCAGCGCTCCTCGATCTCGTCGTTTCCAGCTCATCCAGAAAGCGCAGGAGCGGACTCGACAGCAGGGTTGCGAGCGACCCCTCAACCGGCCCCGGGTTGTGCTGCGGGAGGGGGGATTCTGTCCTCAGCGGGTCGCTCTGCAGTGCTGCGTCCGTCCTTTGGCGGGTCACCTGTCCGCCGCCGCGGCCGTCCTCGCCGAGCCTCTCCTGCTGGCGTAGGACGGCCGGGGCCCTCGCTCAGCGCGAGGACCCGCCTGCGGCCAGGCTCCGCGGCGGCTCTTCCGAGGCCCCGCCGGCGGCCGCCTGGAGCGGCGCTCCAGGCTGCGCGGCCGCTTCGGGCATCAGGAACGCCTTCAGCTGCTGCGCGTCGTTGCGGCCGATCCTGCCCACGAACGAGGGCAGGTTGATCGGCTCGTCCGACAAGGCGACGAACGTCCCCTGGGAGTTCGCTCGGTGGAGCGCCTCGAAGAGAGAGGTGACGTCCACGTCGCTGGACACCGCCCGAACGTCGACGATGTACACGTCCGCGGGGTCCGCCCCCGCGAAGATCAGCGCGTCGTACGGGTGGCTCGCGTGCCGGATGGGCACGCCTTCCCCCAGGGATCGCGCCACGTGGGCCATCGTGTCCTTGGTCCCGATGGCCATCATCGACTTGGAGCTCGCCTTGGCGAGCTCCCGGGGCACCGAATAGCCCCAGGCACGGAGGAACTCAGCCACATCTGCCGCCTTGAAGCGCAAGTGTCTCCCTGGCGTACGGAAATGGGCAATCCTCCCTCGATCTACCCAGTTATGGATTGTCTTCAAGTCGACCTCGCACAAGGCTGCGAGGTCCGATGCCGTCAACAGCTTTTCACGAACACCAGCCATCGCCGAACTCCACGCGAAAGGCACCTGCCGCACAGCTCGCGTTCACAGCGCGGCAGCGTCTCCTCAGGTGGCGGCCCCCCCCACCCGTCTGTCTACTCGATTGAAACCTAGCTCTCATAGACGGGTCCGTCACCCGCTTTGCTCGAATTTTCTCGGCCCCTCGGAGAGATCGCCCTGTACGGAGGCAAACTCCCCATCCTTCAGGGGATCTCCTGGTTCATTATGTTCACGCGACCGGGTGTCGGCCAGCTGGTCATGAAAGAGCCAGCCGAACCGTCGGGAGCGCGGGGCCCGACGCGAGCCAGGCTCATCCCCGCTTTCGGCTCGGGCGTGGCGGGCGACCTGGACAAGACTGCACCTCCTCCATCCATCAATTTGAGCGGTTCTCCCGAGTTGGACAGCCCATGGCTACCAAGTCTTGGCACACGGAGCAGGAGCGTGTCGGGAGGAGCCGGAGGATCGAGCTCATCATCGGAGACGAATCCCTCGTTGACGACCAGCGCGTACGCGCCGGGCTCCAGCGAAATAGAGGGCAATTCGGTCGCTCCGCCCACATCGGCAAGGACATACCCTGTAAGCTCAGCGGGGACCCCACCGTCATTGTAGAGCTCGACCCACTCCTGTCCCGGCTCCGGCCCGACGGGATTTGCCAGCACCTCGTTGATGATCACGTGGGGCATGGGCGCGAGCGTCATGGCTGAGAACGCCCGTCGCTCCACGCGCCCGGCGTTATCGACGGACGCAATCGCGAGCTCCACGGGCGTGAGGGGCGGCAAGGGGGCGAGGACGAACGGCTCGCCCGGCGCCAGGGCGAGGACTTCGTCCAGCCCCTCGCCCGCGATCGCCCAGAGCAGCGGCACATCCGGCGAACGGACGCGGATTCGATCATCGGCGATCTGAGCGCAACCCGGCCCCAGAGGCACTTCGTCCAGCGCGCACGCCGCCGCCACGGCGGGGAGGGGCTCCGATTCCAGCGCAAACGGACGGGGGTCGAGGCTCACGGCCGCCGGCTCGCCCGGGAACGCGACGGGCGGCCCCACGAGACGCAGCTCGTCCGCTTCGCCTGGCGCCGTGGGGAGCGGCTCCCCCTCGAAGCGCAGGCAGCGCGCGCCGATGTCGTCGACGGCGCCGCGGCGCAGCTCGCCCGCCGTCCCGCTCGGCTCGAGGGTCACCTCGGCGACCGTCTCCGGGAGGGGCGTATCGCCGCACCACACGCCGAGGCCAAGGCTCGCCCCGACGCCGGGCGGCGGCCACAGCCGCGACAGCACCGGCGGTGAGCCTTCCGTGGCGATCTCGATGGTGTGCGAGAAGACAGGGCTGCCGCTCGCGACGGCGTAGGTCTCGCCGGGCGCGAGCGGGGCGAGCGGGGCGACGGTCAGCGAGAGCTCGCCCGGGGGCGTCCCGTTCAGCCAGGCGATCGACGGGACGACGCGCTCCGAGAGCGCCTTTGACAGCTCGCCTTGCTCTATCTGCCGGAGGTGCGCCGCGCCGATCTTGCCGCGGAGGACCAGCGCACGCGCGGGATCGACGCCCTCGAGAGAGGCGCCCGGGAGGCGCACCCGCAGCCGGAGCACCGGAGGCGCTGCATGCAGCGGCGCTTCGGGCTCGATCTGGAGCTCGGTGGCTGCGTCTGCGGGGTCGGCGGTCTCGGGTTCCGCTTCCTCATGGAAGCGAGGGGGAGCCGCGAGCTCCGGCGCGCAGGACAGGGGCGAGGCCACAAGCGGCGCGAGCGCGAGGGGCAGGGCGCGGAGAGCGCGGGGGGTGCACGAGGGGCGCGTCGGGGGGTGCTGGGTCATGACGCGGAGTTCGGCGGGAGCTCGCCGCCGGTTGCTCGGCATCGCTTTTTTTTTCGAGGCCGCTACCCTCGCCTCGCATGGCCCCCGAGGACATCAAGAAGCTCCGGCAGGAGCTTGGCTGCACGGCCCGCGAGCTCGCCGGAGCGCTGGGCATCGAGCAGGAGACGGTGCTCGCCTGGGAGCACGGCGACCTCTTTCCAACGAAGCGCTTCGTCGGGAGGATGGAGGAGCTGCGGAGCAAAGGTCCGGAGGCGATCCCCCGCAAGAAGAGGAAGCAGGCGCCCGCCTCGCCGCTCCAGCTGCTCTCCGACCCCGAGCTCTGGCGGCTCTTCCGCAAGCTCCTCTCCCACCCCGAGCTGAGGAGCGCCGCGATAAAGCTGGCCGAAGCCTATCCGGACCCGACGGACGCTCCACCGTCGTGAGCGACGGGCCGATGCGCCTGAGGACCAGCAAGAGATGACGATTCAGTCGTCCTCGTCGTCCTCTTCGTCCTCTTCGTCGTCCTCGTCGTC
>JAICEP010000360.1 GCA_025924095.1 Sorangium sp. | reverse complement strand
CTCTTTGATCTGGCCGATGCGGCGGATGTCGAGGCGCTGCGAGGCGTAGAACTTGAGCGCGTTGCCGCCCGTGGTGGTCTCGGGCGAGCCGAACATGACACCGATCTTCATGCGGATCTGGTTGATGAACATCAGCAGACACTGCGAGCGCGAGGTCGTCCCGGTCAGCTTGCGGAGCGCCTGGCTCATCAGCCGGGCCTGGAGGCCGACGTGGCTGTCGCCCATGTCGCCCTCGATCTCCGCCTTGGGGACGAGCGCCGCGACGGAGTCGACGACGATGACGTCGACGGCGTTCGAGCGGACCAGCATGTCGGCGATCTCGAGCGCCTGCTCGCCGTAGTCGGGCTGCGAGATGAGCAGCTCCTCGGTCTTCACGCCGAGCCGCTTGGCGTAGTTCACGTCGAGGGCGTGCTCGGCGTCGATGAACGCCGCCGTCCCGCCCGCCCTCTGGACGGCCGCGATGGCGTGGAGGGTGAGGGTCGTCTTGCCGCTCGACTCCGGCCCGTAGACCTCGACGATGCGGCCGCGCGGGTAGCCGCCGATGCCGAGAGCGATGTCCAGGCCGAGCGACCCGGTCGGCACGGCCGCGACCTCTTCGTGCAGGCTCTGCCCGTCCTTGAGGCGCATGATCGCCCCCTTGCCGTACTCCTTCTCGACGCTGGCGATCGCGAGCTCGAGGGCGGCAGACTTCTGCTTGGTGTTCTTCTCGTCACTCATGCGTACCTCGGAGAGGGGGCCAAAGGGAGGGGGAGACCGAAGGGGATCGCGCCGGCGAACCCCCGACGCGCGGGCCAACAGTTTCCGGCAGCTTTACTGTCCGGCTGTTCAGGAAGCAAGACTCCCGCACCCAGGATAGGACCGAAAACGTCCGCGCAGCGACCCGGCCGGGCCGGACCTGGCAGCGGGCGCGCTCGGCGGGGCGCCGGGCCGCGACCCGGGCTCGACCCCCGGACTGGCCGCCTCCGAACAGGGCGATCCTGTCGCGGTCGGAAGCGCGATTTCCCGGCTGATGTGGAGTCTCACAATCCCGGCAACAATCGTGATCGTCGCACACGGGGAGCGCTGGCGGACTCTTCATCTGTGGGCCACACCTTCCAAGTGGGGGGTGGGGGCCGCTTTTTCCCGGGGTTTTCCCTCGGTCGGTACGAGCTCGTCCTGCGGGTGGCCGCAGGCGACATGGGAGAGATCTGGGCGGGGCGGCTGAGGCGGGAGCACGGGTTTCAGAAGCTCTTTGCCATCAAGGTGCTTCGTCCCGAGCTCTCGCCCGACCCCGACGCCGTGCGGATGTTCCTGGAGGAAGCCGCGCTCGCGGCGCGCATCCGGCACCCGAACGTGGTGCCCGTCGTGGATCTCGGCGAGGAGGGAGGCACCCTCTTCTATGTCATGGAGTGGGTGAGCGGGGAGCCCCTCTCGTCGGTGCTGCGCGCCGCGCGCGGGCGCCCGGCGCCGGTGCTCGCCGCGGCCAGGCTGGCCTACCAGATCTGCGCGGCGCTCGACGCCGCGCACGAGCTGCGGGACGAGGTCGGCAACCCCCGGGAGCTCCTCCACTACGATGTCTCGCCGGACAACGTCCTCATCACGTCCGAGGGGCTCGTCCGCCTGGTCGATTTCGGCATCGCGAAGTTCGAGGAGGAGCGGCTATCGGAGCGCCGGCCTCCGTCGCTGCGGGGCGACGGCAGGCGCGCCTTCGCCGCGGCGGCGGGCGGCGAGGGGGGCGCGTTCCTGTTCAGGAGCAGCGCGCCGTACATGGCGCCGGAGCACATCCGCGGGCAACCCTGCGACCGGCGGGCCGATCTCTTCGGGGTGGGGGTGCTGCTCTACGAGCTCCTGTCGGGCGCGCACCCGTTCCAGGCCGACGACAGCGAGAGCACGATGACCCACATCGCGAGCGAGCGGCCCGCCGCGCCGCTGTCGTCGCGCGCCGTCCCGTCCCGTCGCGGGTTCGCGGAGCGGCTGAGCTCGGCGCCGCCGCCCGAGGCGATCCCGTCCGCGCTCGATCGCCTCGTCTCCGAGGCGCTCGCCAAGTCGCCCACCGCGCGCACGGCGACCGCCGCGCAGCTCATGCGCGCGCTCGAGGAGGCGGTCCCGGGCGCCGCGCACCCGGGCAACGACGTGCTGGTCGCGAGCTGGATCGGACAGGTCCTCGGGGACGCGTCCCACCTCCGCACGCAGCAGCTGCGCGCCGCGCTCGAGTCGCTCGATCCGGGGGGCGGCACGGTCGACGAGACCGAGCCTTCGGGCTCCCCGCGGCGGTGGGCGCAGGCGGCGTGGGCGTTCGGGGCAGCCGTCCTCGGGGTCGCGCTCGCCGGGACCTCGGCGGTGAAGGACAGCCCGCTCCCGCCGGCCGCGTTCACCGCCCCGGCCGGGCCGCGCGCGGAGAGCGCCGCGAGCAGCGTCAGCTCGCCCCCACGTCGCCGAGGAGCGGCGACCACGCCGCACCGGAGATGAGCCAGAGCTGGTGCGACGTCCGCGTCGCCGCGACGTGGAGCCGCCGGCGGGCCTCGTCGGTCATCGGGTACGCCGCCGCGGTCGCGTCGGGCACGACGACGTAGTCGAACTCGAGCCCCTTCGCGCTGTCCACGTCGGTGACGTCGATGCCCGGCTCGAACGAGAACTCCCCCTCCAGCACGAGCCGCGCCTCCGGCAGCTCCGCGACGAGCGCGTGGAACTGCCGCGCGGCGGCCTCGTCTCGCGCGATCACGGCCACGGAGGCGCGGGGCTCGCGGTCCGCGAGGTCGCGGAGCGCGCCGGCGAGGAACAGGTGCGCCTGCGCCTCGCTCGGGAAGCGGAAGAACCCGATCGGCGCGCCGTCCCGCGCCGCGCGCGCGGGCGCCTCGGGCGCGAGCTTGCCGAGGAGCCGCCGCGCGAGCTCCGTCACCGGCCGCGGGCACCGGTACGACACCGCGAGGCGGCAGGTCGCCGCGTCGCCGACGCCGAGCGCCGAGCGCGCCCCGTCCCACCCGGCGAAGCTCGACGACGTCTGCTGCGCCTCGTCGCCGGCGAGCGTGACGCTGCGCGTCTCGCCAAGGAGCTTCCCCAGGACGAACAGCTCGAACAGCGAGACGTCCTCGGCCTCGTCGAGCACGAGGTGCGACCACCCCGCCCCGTCGAGGCCGACGCGCGAGGCGCGCAGGAACAGCAGGATCGGCAGATCATCGACGTCGAGCGTCCCGGCCAGCTCGTCCGGGGTCCCCTCGGCGATGGCGCGGCCGTCGAGCGCCTGCTTCATCGAGGCCACGGTGATCGAGGCGAGCTGCCGGTCGAGCGGCTCGGCGATCTGCAGCAGGGTGTGCCGGACGGTCTCCTCGACGGCGCTCCGCGGGACGTCCCCGCCCGAGGCGGCGACGACGCCCTCGAGGAACCCTCGATCCGTGAAGACATCGGCGAGGCGGCGGCGCAGCCGCGGGAGCGTCGTGCTCGCCCGCGCGAGCTTCGCGAAGCGGTCGCGAAGCGCGCGGTAGAGCGCCGGGTGGCGCTTGAGGCTCGAGACGAGCGCCGGGGGGTCGGCGCAGAGGGCGATCGGCTGGCCGAAGACCTCGCGCGCGGTCGCGGACGACCAGGCGTCGAGCGTCTTCACCTGGGCCTCGCCCGCGCCGAGCGGGGCGAGCAGGCGGCGCGACAGCCGCGCGAGCCCTTCTTCGGGGACGACGACGCTCATGGCGGCGAGCGGGTACCGCGCCGGATCGAGCGCGGCGATCCTGGCGAGGCGGTGCAGCGCCACGGTCGTCTTGCCGCTCCCGGCGCTGCCGAGCACGAGCAGCGGCTGCTCCGGCGGCGCGCACACCGCGGCGTACTGGTCGGCGTCGAGCAGGGCGGTGACCTCGGCGGCCCGCGCGCGCTCCTGGGCGCCGGCGCCGACGCCCAGGCTGCCGGGGCGCGCGGCGGTCCCGGCGCCTCCGGGCTGCAGGGCGAGCGCGGCGCGGTCCGCCACGGTCCACCGCCCGTCGCCGCCCTGCGTCAGGACCAGGCCGTCACCCACGATCCGGGTGAGGGCGCCGCGCTCCACGACGACGATGCGGCGCGCCTTCACCACGCCCTCGGCCACGCGGCCCGGGAAGGCCTCCTCGTACTCGTCGCCCTCGCGGTACCGGTAGAAGATCTGCGCGACCGGCGCGACGCGCCAGTCGAGGATCCGCACGTCGGCCGACGGATCCAGGAACGTCGCGTGGCCGAGCAGGTAGTCCTTCGCCCCCTTGCCCTCGTCGACCCGGAGGTGGGCGAGGTAAGGGCAGAGCGGGTCGGGCAGCGCCTCCCCGGTCTCCTGCGCGATGAGGCGCTGGCGCACGCTCATCTCGAGCAGCACCGCCGGCAGATCGTCGACCGAGGCAGCGGCGGCCTCGTCGCGGAGCTCCCGGAGCGCGGCGACGGACCTGAGCTCGCGCGGCGCGGCCGGGCGCGCCGCGCGCTCCCGCGCCCGTTCCAGGGCCGCGCGCACGCGCTCGAGGAGCGCCTCCTCTTCCTCGATGACGGCGCGCGCTTCGACCGGCAGATCAAGCCTGCTTTGCAGCATGGTGGGCCTCCGTGCGCCCTCGCCGTGGCGAGGGGCTGAGCTCGCATTGATGAACGATATATTCACTTTTGAGACGAAAAAAATCTCATGCAAAGAAGCACCTGAGCCCGGCGAGGTGGTACTTCGTGTAGCCGTGGATCGCCTCGCGGATGGCGGCCTCGTCCTCGAAGCGCGCGAGGGCGCCGACCATCGTCCTGACGAGGCTCTGGTAGATCTGGTCCAGGTTGAACCGCATCGCCTCGGTCACCGACAGGCACGGGTTCACGGAGCGGAAGTGCTCGATCGAGAGCGCGACGAGGCGCTCCACGGTCTCCTCCGAGAACCGCTCGTACCTGGAGCCGCCGGCCCGTCCGAGGACGATCACGACGCGCAGCCTGTTCTCGATGCAGAAGCGGAGGAGCTCCTCGGCGACCCGGTGGTACGGGGCCGTCGGCGCGAGCGTCCGGAGGTCCTCCACGCCGTCGAGCGCCTTCATCCGGCGGCGGAGCAGGAGCGTGAGGGCGCGGGCGAAGCCGTCGTCCACGACCGCGTAGAAGAGCGCGTCCTTGTTCGCGTAGTACCGGTAGATGTTGCCCGTGGAGACGCCGGCCGTGCGGGCGATCTCGGCCATCGTCGCGCTCTCGTACCCCTTTCGCGCGAAGATCGTCAGCGCGGCAGCGGCGATGCTCTCCTGGACGTCGTCCTTGAGTACCTGTGCCATGGCAAATAGTGAACGGTTGGTTCACTTATAGCGGGGCGCGCGGTGCCGTCAAGGGAGCGGGCCCTCGTGGGCTCAGGGCTCGATCTTTCCTTCGAGGATCGCGCGCGGGCCGTCGATGAGCATGAAGGTCGCTTCCTCCTCGCCGACCCTGGCGAAGAGGGCGTCGATGCCGCCGCGCACGGCGGCGACGTCGCCGGCGGCGTGGGCGTCGCTGCACGCGGCGTAGTAGTAGCCTGCCTCGATCAGCTGCTCTGCGGCCCGGCGGGGGGCGCGCCCGTACTTGCCGGTGAGGGCCGCGACGTCGAGGAGGAGGACCGCGCCGGCGTCGATCAGCGGATCCAGCGAGGAGCAGTCGTCGAGGACGGGCTCGTAGCGCTCCGGGTGGGCGATGACGGGGCGGAGCTTGCGGCGGCTGAGGTCGAAGAGCCGCTCGGCGATGCGGACGGGGAAGCTCCGGGTCGGGAACTCGACGAGCGCCGCGCGGCCGCCGGGGTAAGGGAGGGCGCTGCCGTCGAGGAGGCGCTGGAAGACGACGTCATCGAAGAAGTGCTCCGACGAGAGGTCGAGCGCGGGCAGGTCGCGCGCGCCGTCGGCGCAGCGCAGCGCGGCGCAGGTCGCGTCATAGGCGGCCCGGAGGCTCTGCTGGGTGTTGTCGAACATCCCGGGGCGCATGTGCGGCGTGGCCACCACGGTGTCGAACCCGGCGCCGCGGAGGGCGATGAGGAGGGCGAAGCTCTCCTCGACGGTGCGGACGCCGTCGTCGATGCCCGCGACCCAGTGGCAGTGGAGATCGATGAAGCCGCGCATCGTGGCCTCGAACTTAGCAAAGTTGGCCGCCGTCGTGCGCTACGACCATCCTTCGCGTCGAGGAGGTGTTCGTGTCGCTCTCGTTATCGAACCAGCAGCTTGTGCCTCAGCCCGGGTCGGATGGCTGCGCGGGGGGCCTGCGCGGCGACCAGCACGGAGGCCGCGCTCAGCGGCCGGTCGACCCAGGCGCGCTCTCGGCCGAGGGGGGCGCGAACGCCTCGGAGGAGGCGGTCCCCGCCTCCGAACGGCGGCGCCGTCGCAGCGACGACCCGATCACCGCGCTGCATTATCAGCTCTCGACGACGCGCTCCGAGGCGAACCTGGACGTCGTGGTGCTCGTGGACGACAGCGGCTGCCTCGTCGCGGGGGCGGGCGCATGGCCTGCGTGCGAGGAGCTCGCCGCCTATGCCCCGCTCCTCGTCAACCCGGACGCCGTCCAGAGCGCGGCGCTCGGCTCGCGCATCGCCGCGCTCACCGCGGAGGTCGAGGTCCAGAGCCTCTCCGTGGCGGGCAGCGAGGTGCTGCTCTGCGGCCGCGGCGGCACGGCGGAGCGCGGCGCCTCCATCGCGCGGGCCGCCGCCGGGTGCCTGCGCATCCTGCGCACCGCAGCCTGAGAGCTCGCCCGGCCGCAGGCTGAGGGCTCGCCCCGCAGCAGCCCGAGCGCTCGCGTTCCCCGGTTCGTGCTACAAGGGGCCGCGGCCTCAGGTCGCGCGCCATGCCCGGCCCGCTCGCACCCCCTCGGAACACCCCGCCCGCCGTTGACGCATCCCTCCTGGCGGACGACGCCGGCCTCGCCCCGCTGCTCGCCTCGCGCAGGGTGATCCTCTGCGTCGGCTGCGGCGGCGTCGGCAAGACGACCACCACCGCGGCGCTCGGCCTCGCCGCGGCCCGCCGCGGCAAGCGCGTCCTCTGCCTGACGATCGACCCGGCGCGCCGCCTCTCCCAGAGCCTCGGGATCGAGGAGATGAAGACGGAGGCGCAGACGATCGAGCCCGCCCGGTTCGAGAGGGCGGGGGTCGACGTGCCCGGCTCGATGACGGTGATGATGCTCGACACAAAGTCGACGTTCGACAGCCTCGTCGCCTCGCTCGCCCCGTCGCCCGAGCAGCGCGACCGGATCCTGGGCAACGTCCTCTACAAGTACATCTCCACGTCGCTCGCGGGCACGCAGGAGTACATGGCGATGGAGAAGCTCTACGCCGTGAGGAGCGACCCGAGCTACGACCTCGTCCTGCTCGACACGCCGCCCACGGCGAACGCGCTGGATTTCCTCGACGCGCCGGAGCGGCTCGTCGGCGCCATCGACAGCGCGGCGACGCGCTGGTTCGTGCAGGCCTTCCAGAGCTCCGGCAAGCTGTCGCTCAACCTGCTGGCGCGCTCGACCGCCGCGGTGCTGCGGGGCATCGGCAAGCTGACAGGCAGCGGCTTCCTCGAGCAGATCGCGGCGTTCATCCACGAGATGAACGCGGTCTTCGGCGGCTGGAAGCAGCGGGCGGACGCGGTAGCCTCGGCGCTGCGCGGCCCCGACGTGGCCTACGTGCTCGTCACGACGCCCGATCCGCTCTGCGTGCGCGAGGTGCTGTACTTCGCCGACCGCCTGCGCGAGCAGGAGATGCGGCGCGACGCGTTCGTCGTGAACCGCGTCCACCCGGTGTACGGCGCGATCCCCGGCGCCGCCGAGATCGCCGCCGCGCTCGACGGGAGCGGCCTCGCGCTCGGCCCCGGCGCCGCGGCGCGCCTGCTCCAGGCCGCCGAGGACGAGAGCCGCATGGGCAAGCTCGATCACCTGAACCTCATCGCCCTCGATGCGGCGCTGGAAGACGAGCAGACCGGCGGCAGCGTCCGCGTCGACGTCCCGGCCTTCCCCTACGACATCTACGATGTGGCCGGCCTCGCGAGGATCGCCGACGTGCTGGCGCCGCTGCCCGGGGCGGCGGGGTAGCCCCCGCCCCTCCTGTCGACGTGCGGCGCTGCGCGCGCCTGCGGCGTGGCCGCAGGCGCGCCCGCGGCGCCGGGGATCTGCTGCCG
>JAICEP010000359.1 GCA_025924095.1 Sorangium sp. | reverse complement strand
TTCTTGTAGATCACGGTGGCGTTCGCCACGCGGCCCGTCACGATCCCGCTGTTCTCGTTGCGCTCGATCCGCCACTCGTCGTCGGAGAAGATCACCTTGGCGGCCGTGATGGTCCCCTTGGACGTCATCTTGTCCACGAGCTGCTGCGCGAGCGTCTCGTCGTGAATTTTGCCGGGTGCGGGGATCGGGGGAGCTTCCTTCTTCTCCTTCTGCGCTTCCTGCGCTTCCCGCGCCTTGGCGTCGTCGGACGCGGCTGCGGCGGTGAGCAGCGAGAAGCACCCCGTCGAGAAGAGGGCGATGGACGTGAGAACGATGGCAGAGCTTGCGCGCTGGAGTGCGCGTTCGGATTTCATCTGGAGGATCTCCTGACGGAGTGGTGGGTCGCGTCGACGAGGGCCGCCTGCGCCTCCCGCAAAGCTCGGAGGAACGCGCTCGGTCAGGGGGGCAACGGGCCCGCTGAGCGCTGCTGTTGACGGCTCGCCCACAATGCGCATCACGGTTTCAGCTACCTGGGAAATCGTCAAGAGAAAATCGCGGCCGAGCGCTCCCGCAGGGCGCGCGGCGCGTTGGTCTCCCTGTTGGTCTCCCTGCCGGTTCCTGCCGGTGCGCCTCAGCGGCGCCCGCGATTCATCTCCTTGAGGGCGAGCTTCGCGATCGCCCTCAGGGTGTCGAAGACCCCGCGGCCGCTCGCCGCCGTGGCCTCGAACTCGGGCGCTCCGTCCGGGTTGAGGAGGCCGCGGAGCTCCGCGATATCGGCGATCCCGTCGAGATCCCGCTTGTTGTACTGGATCACGAACGGCAGCCGCCCGGGCGAGCGGCCCTCCTCGGCGAGGTTGTCCCACAGGTCGGTCATCGACTCGAGGTTGGCGTCGAGCCGGGCGCGCTGCGAGTCCGCCACGAACACGACGCCATCCAGCCCCTTCAGGATCAGCTTCCGGCTCGCCCTGTAGAAGATCTGGCCCGGCACCGTGTAGAGCTGAAGGCGCGTCCGGAAGCCCGACAGGCCCCCGAGATCGAGCGGCAGAAAATCGAAGAACAGCGTGCGATCGCTCTCGGTCTTGAGCGAGATGAGCCGCCCCTTGGCGTTCGGCACGGTCCGGTCGTACACGTATTGAAGGTTCGTCGTCTTCCCACAAAGCCCGGGCCCGTAATAGACGATCTTGCAGTAGATCTCCCGGCTCGCATAGTTGATGAACGCCATCGGCGTGCTCCTCCAGAGTCGACGTTCGAGGGGAGGCAAGGCCGGTCCCCGCATTGGAAGCGAAGGCGACAGGCGGCCGTCGCGTTGGAAGCGAAGGCCACGGCCCGCCGCCGCATGGCAAAGGAGCGCGACCGCCCGCCCTCGCGATGGAAGCGAGGCGGCGGTCGGCCCCCGCGCTGGAAGGGAGAGCGGCGGCCGCTCCCCCTCACGAATCGCCGCATCGAGCGCGGCGCGCCCGGCTCGCCGCGCCCAGGCGCCCGCCCTCCGCGCTACGTCACGGGCCGCCGGCCGCGAGCCGCTCTGTTGCCACGGCCGCCGCCCCGAGCGGCGCGGCGCCGGCGGCGCTCAGCAGGACGCGTCGGCGATCGCGTGAAGGGCGGCCACGAACCCCTCCAGCGAGGCGTCGCGTGCGTCGCTGTGCTTCACGAGGCGCTCGTTCACCGCGATGAGCTCGACGACATCCTGGTCCTCGCTCGCGCCCGGGACCCGCCGGAGCTCGTGGACCGCGCGGCTCACGCGCGACGGCGGGTCGAGGCACGCGAGCGCCGAGAGCGCCGCCGTCGCGCCTGCCTTTCGGCCCGCCACGAGCGCCTCCCGCGCCATCCCGAGGAGGACCAGCGCGAAGGCGACCTGGATCGCCTCCAGGAAGCCGCGCGAGACCTCCTTGCCGCCCTGGCCGGCGTCGCTCCACGCGAACGTCACGAGCTCGCCTATCTCCGAGAAGGCGCGCCTCGACATCAGCGCAGAGAGCGTCTCCAGACCGTGCTTGTCCCAGGCGGCCCGCGTCGTCAGCTGGCGCGCGAGCCACGGGAGCAGGGGATACGCGTCGCCCCCCGCCCGGATCGCCCCGAGCGCGATATCCATCAGCGCGGCCCTCGCCACGCCGTGCGCCTCCAGCCAGCCGAGCAGGTTCGCCCGCTCCGCCCCCCGCGGCGTCCGCCGCGCCTTCTCGAGGATCGCGTCCCGCAGCACCGCGGGGAAATGGGGGATATCGACGCTCCAGTCCTCGTCCGAGCCGCGCGCGCGCTCCATCGCCAGGGCGGCCAGCGCGCCGTCGTCGAGCGACAGCACCCCCGCCCGCCGCGCCGCGAGGATCTTCGCGACCGGCAGATCGCGCAGCGCGGGGCGCTCCGCGCCGAGGCCGTCGAGCTCGTCGCCGTCGAGGAGCGGCGGCAGCCCCCGGTAGACCCTGGGCGAGAAGACGAACCCCGAGGCCCACTGCACAGGCTCGCGCTTGCAGCGCGCGAGCACGCGCTCGTAGATCCCCGCCGGGACCTTGCCGCGCACGAGATCCGAGAGCTCGATCCACTCCTCCTCGTCGAGCGTGAGGCGCGGCACGCCCAGCACCTCGTGCTGGAAATGCGCGGGATCCCGGATCGCGAGCCGGGCGAGCTGCTGGATCACCGGCCCGCTGAAGCCGCTCTCGCACCGCGCCCTCCAGCGCAGGAGATCGGATGTCCCGAGCTCCTCGATGTGCTCGGACAAGAAGGCATGATCGTCCGGATCGAGCGCCGGCTGGCGAAGCACGTGAAAGAACGCGACGGGACGGGCACGGCCCCGGTGCGCGCGCACCAGAGCGTCGATTTCCGCCTTTCGCATGGCGCGACCTCATCATCCCCGGCCAGGGAGGCTCGGGGACATCCTTGAGTCTATCGTCGCCTGGCGCTTGCGCGGCCCGTCATGACTCGGCGGTCGGTGGAATGACGGATCCTGTTCCTGACCGGTGTGCCGAGGATAGCGCGAGCGCGCCCTCTGTCAAGATGAGCAGGCGCAAGAGGCTTCTTGCCGCGACTTGCCGCGACTTGCCGCGACTTGCCGCGACTTGCCGCGACTTGCCGCGACTTGCCGCGACCGTCGAGAGCGGGTGGCGCGCCTCCGTCACCCTCGTCTGCGCGCCTCACGCCGGCCCGGCGATGAACCGCAGCGGCAGGGCGACCGGGCCGCGCACGGTGAGCGTGCGATTGTAGACGATCTCGCCGGGGCCGCGCTCGACCCGGGGGAAGCGCGCGACAAGCGCTTCGAGCGCCGCGCGGGCCTCCATGCGCGCCAGCGCCGCGCCGATGCAGAAGTGAATGCCGTGTCCGAACTGGAGCCCGCCGTGGGAGCCGCGGTGCAGATCGAACCGGTCCGGCTCGGGGTACTGCCGCTCGTCCCGGTTGGCCGAGGCGACGAGCGCGAGCACCAGCGCCCCGGGCGGCAGGGTCGCCCCGGCGAGCTCGACCTCCCGGGTGGTCAGCCGGGGGACGGACTGGCTCGGACCATCGTACCGGAGCACCTCCTCGAGGAAGAGCGGGACGAGGTCCGGCGCGGCGCGCAGGCGTCGTATCATGTCCGGGTGATCGGCGAGGAAGAGGAGCGCATTGCCGAGCAGGTGGGTTGTCGTCTCCAGCCCGCCCAGCAAGAGGAGGACGAGGAAGTCGACGATCTCGGTGTCCGTCAGCGCCTGTCCGTCGGCCTCGGCGCGGATCAGGTCGCTCACGGTGTCGTCCGCCGGGGCGCGGCGGCGCGCCGCGACGACGTCCCTCAGATACCCCGTCAGCTCCGCGATCGTCGTCCGGATGCGCGCGGCGTGGGCGGGGGGCTCCGGCCCGGGCGTGACCGAGAGGATGTCGTCGGCCCATCGCTTGAAGTGCCCGCGGAGCCCGTGGTCGAGCCCGAGCACCTCGCCGATGACGAAGGCCGGCAGCGGCATCGCGAACGCGTCGATGAAGTCGAGCTCTCCGGCGAGGCCGCCCGCGAGCTCCTCGGCGACGGCGCGGACCTGCGGCGCGAGCCGGGCCACGGTGCGCGCCCCGAACGCCCGGTGGATGAGCCCGCGCAGGCGCGTGTGCGCCGGCGGGTCGAGGGCGAGCATCGAGCTGGCGAGCGGGTTGTAACCCACCCAGGGCGGCTGCCACGCCGCCTTGAAGCCGTGCGACGAGAAGAGCTCAGGGTTCTTGAGGACGAAGAGCACGTCCTCGTACCGGCTCACGGCCCACATCCCGCCGGGCTCGACCTGGCAGACCGGCGCCGCGCGGCGCAGCTCGGCGTAACAGAGATACGGATTCGCTCGGAACTCGGGTGAGAGCACGTCCATCCGATGATGCATCGCAGTTGCCTCCCGGGCCCCTCGGCCGGGCAGCCCCCCCTCGAGGGCTGCCGCGGGCGAGCGGACCACGGGCGCATCCGAGAGCACCCCGGAGGCCAGGCGGCGATCGCCGGATTTCACGGCGGCCGCGCGGGATGGAGCGCCGCGCTGGCCGGTCAAGATGACCTGGTGGTCGGTCACTTTGACCGAGCAAAGCCCGGGAGGCAGCGGGCCTCCCGGGCTTCGATCTCGTGATGCCGGCGCTCCGCGCCGTCGATGCCGTCGTCCTACTTGCTGAAGACGAGGACCTTGCCGTCGTCGAAGACCTTGACGGCGACGACATCCTTGAGGTCGACGTCGTTGTCGCTGAGGATGTCGCCGATCTTCACGTTGTTGAGGATGTCGATCCCGTTCAGCGAGTTCTGAAGGCTGACGAGCTGAAGCTTCACGAGCAGGTTGTTCAGCGTGTTGTTCACGTTCACGAGCTCGTCGCCCGAGAGGATGTCCTCGAGATATACGACCTTGATGTCCTCGGCGTTCACGCCGACCAGCGCGATGATGTCCGTGATCTGGGCGGTGATGAGACCGACGGCGCTGGTCACGCTCGTGTAGTCCGGCACGTCGGCGGGAGCCGGGGTGGACCACGACGCCAGCGCGGTGGTCGACAGGCTGAGAGCAACGAGAGCAGCGCCAACGCTGGACAGAACGCGAGACTTGATCGACTTCATGTTTGCTTATCCTCGGGTAACAGGTTCGTGGTTTGCTTTGAACGTTGGACGAGCGCAGAACACCGGTTCGTCATGAGCCAGTCACGAGTCCCATCTATCGATCGCGCGCTCGGGCGGCCCCGTCGGGGGCGCATCCGCTTCGATCGATCTCGACCTAGGGTCGTCAGCCGGCGCTCTCGCGCCGGTTTTGGTGCAGCCATGTTGTATCGAGCGGGCTCCGATGACGAAGCCCTCCCGCGCGGCGCGCTGCTGCGAAGCGCCCTGCGCGCTGCAAATCAATGTTCGCTCATGCCGTCCCGGAGCTCACTCGCCCCCTGGAAGAGCCAGTCGGCCCTCGCATTGGAGCTTATACACGGTTGATGCCAACGTCAGAGCCGACGTCCGGACAGCACAACCATGGAAGAGTTCAATGGCTCCGTTGTCCGGGCGACAAAGGTGCCTCACCGGGGCTGTGACATTGAGACAAGATACAACAGCGCACGCGGAGCCGCGTGGGCTCTCTCGTCGTAGCGCGCTTCTGCCATTGTCGGGCGATGGGCGGGCTCAGCGGTCGCCTCGACCTCCGCTGTGAGCGGCAGCCGGAGCCGGGGATCGTGGGGCAAACTCGAGATCGCTCGGGGAGGTCCCGCGGGCAGCGCGTCGAGCGAGCGCGCCGAGGAGCACCCGCAATGGATGACCGCCATCCGCTCCGGCGCGCTTCAGCATGGACGCGACGCTTCGGTTGCAATGCGGAAAGAATCCTCTGCGGTCGTATCTCCGCGGGAGCCCTGTTGCATGCTGGAGCATGCAGTTGCATGCTGGAGCATGCGGTTGCATGCTGGGGCATGCAGACGCGACAGCGGAGCGCCGGCGGTCGCTGGTGCGGCTCGGTCCGGGCGCACCGCTGGCCCGCGGAGCCGGGGGCTCGGCGTGGGCGGGCCACCCGCCCGTCCTGAGGGGCGAAAGGAGTTGAGGGCAGCGCGGCGCGCGGCGGCTTCGCGACAGGGCAGCACCGTCGATATCTTGCTATGGCAGCGAATCGGTGATGTTGCTCTCCAATCGATCCAGTCGACCTGCGAGGGCTGTTTGACACGAGACAAATCGGAACCGGCGATGAGCGCGGCGGACGGGGTAGCGGGCAGATCGCGGGGCTGCCCTCGACCGAGCGCGCGCGGAGGTCTCCTCTCGCGCTGGCCGTCAGATGTCGTGTGGCGCACCGCGAGAGGTGCCGTCCGCGGCGATCGAACCTCCCGGACGGGCCGTCGAGCGGCGCGGCAGCGCCGGAGGAGCGACGCTCGAATGCCGTGCCCGTGTCCGGGCACCCCGCCTCGAAGCGCGGTCGGAAACGTGCCGTGCATTCGTCCACGCCCGTCCGGGGTCGTCCTGGATGTCGAGGGGAGCGCGCATCTGCTTGCGTCATCCCGCAATCGATTGCGCTTCGATTCCCGCCGTGCCAACTCAATTGGAGGTGACGCGCGCAGCCGCGGGGCTGAAGAGGCAGCGAGAACTTCGATCTTGTCGGCGATCGGGCTCGAAGGAGAGAAAGCAGACAGCGCTGGCGTGCAAGTTGCGATTCCTCGCGTCAGACGCCCACGTTGAATACGCGCCGGGCCCTGCCGGGGCGCCACCGTGGAATCATTCGTTCTCATGAAAGCAAGGTTGGGAAGCGCCATGACCGAACAACGACGAGCGTTCAACCGCAGGCAGTTCTTGCAAGGGATGACCCAGGTCGCCGCGGTGGCCGCCGCGGCGCCCGCGCTCGCCTCGAGCCCGTGGAGAGGCAGCACCTGCACGACGCTCACCGCGGGGCGGCCCGAGGACGTGAGCATGAGCTCCGAACGGCTGGAGGACGTCTTCGCGCGGATCCAGCGCCGGGTCAACGACGCCCTGTTCCCGGGCGCCACGGCGCTGATCGCGCGGCGCGGAGTCATCGTGGGTCACCGGGCCTTCGGCAGCAAGGTCGCCGGCGCCGACGAGCCGGTGACGCTCGACACGATCTTCGACCTGCAATCGATGACCAAGGTGCTCTCGACGGCCGCGTCGGCGCTCGCGCTCGTGCAGGAGGGCGTGATCCGGCTGACCGACCCGGTGGCCAGCTACCTGCCGGAGTTCGCCGCCAACGGAAAGGGGGCCGTCACCGTCCATGACATGCTCCGTTACTCGGCCGGTCTGCCGATGGACAACCAGTTCCTCGACGAGCCGAACGCCGAGGCCGTGTGGTCGCTCATGGCCGAGACACCGCTCGAGTACCCGACGGGTACGTCGGTGCTTTACAGCGATCTCACGTACCGCCTCCTCGGTTGCATGATCGAGGCCGCCGCGGGGGAAGATCTCGATACCGTCGCGGGCGGGTGCATCTGGGGTCCTCTCGGCATGAACGACACGATGTACTGCCCGCCCCCGGCGCTCGTCGAGCGCATCGCGGCCACGGGGTACTCGAGCATCCGCGACTGTGTCGTCCGCGGCGACGTGCAGGACGAGCAGGACTTCGCGCTGGGCGGCGTCACCGGCTGCGACGGCGTCTTCTCCACGGCGAGGGACATCGCCGTGTTCTGCCAGATGATCCTGAACGGCGGCGCCTACGGCGGCGCCGAGGTCCTGCGGCCCGATCTGGTCCGCAAGATGACGAAGAACAACACGCCCCAGGTGACGGCGGCGGCGACCGACACCTCGCCCATCAACAACCTGCTCTACACCCCGAAGGGCCTCGGCTGGGAGCTCTGGACGAGGCGCTTCTCGAACGGCGGCATGCGGCTGTCGCCGCGCTCCTACGGCAAGGCGGGCGGCGCCGGCACGTTCATGTGGGTCGACCCGGATCGGGAGATCATCGGCGTCCTCCTCACCAACCACGGCCTGCCGCAGCCGTTCGACGAGATCGGCTGGGCCCGGATGCTTGACAGCATCGGCTGCGCCGAGTTCTTCGACGGCATCATCAACGCGGTTCACGACTGATCGCCCGCGCCGCAGTGCTCCCTCTCCAGCGACGCGGGGCTGCTCACCCATCAGCACGTCGCCGCCCAAGTCCACTCTTCGTCGCGCGGGAGGTCTCGCCTGCCCGGCCCGATCTATAAAAGGACCGGATCGCGC
>JAICEP010000358.1 GCA_025924095.1 Sorangium sp. | reverse complement strand
CGCATCCTGCGGCTGCGCGGGGGCACCGCCGCCCGCGTCGGCCGGCGGAAGGTCGGCGAAGCTCGCCAGGCTCAAGCGCGCGACGGGCAAGCCGGCCTCCTTGGGCTGCGCGAGGAAGAGCAGCACGGCGCGCGCCTGCGCGACCGTCACATCCCAGCCGTTGCGCCACGCCACGCCCGGCGTGCCGCTCGCCGTGTGGCCGACGACCTGGTAGTCGAGGCCCTTGAGCGGCTCGTTGCTGCGGATGATCGCGGCGATGTCCCGCAGGATCTTCTCGCCCGCCGGGGAGAACGCGTCGCGGTTCCCCTTGAACAGGACCCGCGTCGGGATCGAGATGACCACGCGGCCGTCGCGCGGCGCGACCGTGACCTCCCCGGCGGCGACCGGGAGGAACGCCCTCAGGACACCGCTGTCGCGCTCGGACGGCGGGCGAGCCCCGGCCGGCTCTCCGCGCTGCGCGCCCGGCGCGGCGCCGAGCTCGAGGCCCTCCGCGCCCAGCGGATCTTCCGCCGACACCCCCGCAGCGCCCCCGCGCGC
Organism: Sorangium sp.; assembly: GCA_025924095.1. Taxonomy (GTDB): domain Bacteria; phylum Myxococcota_A; class Polyangia; order Polyangiales; family Polyangiaceae; genus Sorangium. The sequence continues at coordinate 7,531 of JAICEP010000358.1, read as the reverse complement.
GGCGTCGTCTTCCAGCCGGCGAACGCGCTGCTGGGTGGTCTGCAGCTCGCGCTGAAGGCGCTCGGACCGGTCCAGCTGGGCCTGCATCTCGAACTCGGTGTAACCGCACCCGACGAGGAGCGCGGGCGCGAGCAGCGCGGCAAGCCGGCGCGCAACACGAGCGGTCCGGACGGGGAGGGAAGGGGAGACCCCGGCGCTTTCCTTCACGCTCACCTCTGCGACACCCAAAGCAGGCAATTGCACTTGGCAGGCTCCTTCTCGCCGGATCATCCGGATCCATCCTCCACGCGCCGGGGCGCTGAGCGGCGGGAGCCTATCCGAGCGGTCCTGGTCCCACAAGGCGCCCGCCGGGCCCCGCCGGAGCGCGCGGGCGCAGGACCGCGCCGACCGCGTGCCGGAAGAGCCCGGGAGCGAGCGCGAGCGCGGACAGGAGGCCGTCCCGGAGGCGCGGGCGCCGCGCGATGAAGAGCACCGCGCGCGTCGCCACCGCGTAGCGCAGGAAGGCCTGCCGGAACACGCGGGCATAGGCGGCGAGCGGGGCCGCGCCGCCGCCGCGCAGGGCCGCGTCGAGGGCGGTCGACAGCGCCGCCGCGCCGACGAGCGCGAGCGAGATCCCCTCGCCGGTGATGGCGTCGATGTAGCCCGCCGCGTCGCCGACAAGCACGAAGCGGTCGTCGTGGAGCCGCGAAGACGCCCGCTCGAGCGGGCCGCTGCCCCGCGCCGTCGAGTCGACAGGCGCGCCCGCGACCCGCTCGGCCAGCGCCGGGAAGCGGCGCACGAGGCGCTCGGTCGACGCGCGACCCTCGAGGCGAGCGCCGTCCCACAGGAACGCCACCCCGACGCGCTGCGGGCCCGCGGGCGTCACGTACGCCTCGACCCCGTCGCCGAGGTGCACCTCGACGAACGACGACCACGGCGCGCACCGGATGTGCTGGCGCAGGCCGAGCCGGCGCGGCCCCGAGGGCGGCGCGTCCCAGCCGAGCGCGCGGCGCACGCGCGAGCCGAGCCCGTCGGCGCCGACGACGTACCGCGCCTCCACGACGCGCCGCCGCGTGGTGAGCCGCGCGCCGTCCGCCGTCCGCTCGACATCGAGCAGCGTCTCGCCCGCAGCGAGCCGCGCGCCGGCAGCGCGCGCCCGCGCCGAGAGCGCCGCGGACAGCGCCGTGCGGCGCACGCCGAGCCCCCCGGGCGCCGGCAGCGGCGCCTCGACGCGCAGGCCGTCCGCGCGCAGGTACCGGATGCCCGCGATGGGCGCTCGCTCGGCCGGATCGAGCTCGGACAGGACGCCGAGCTCCGCGAGCGCGCGGCAGCCCTCCGGCATCACGCCCTCGCCGCACGCCTTGTCGATCGGCCACGTGGACTGCTCCAGGACGAGCACGTCATGGCCCCGCAGCGCGCAGCCGATCGCGACGGCGAGGCCCGCCGGCCCCCCGCCGACCACCGCGATGTCGCACCGCGCGATCACGGCGCCGAGGGGCGCTCCGGTGCAGGGCGGCGGCCCGGAACGAGCCGCGGCAGGCCGCCCATCCGCGCCGCGTACGAGGGCCCGAGCGCCTCCTCCTCGGCGCGGATGCGCACGTGGAGCACGGCCGCGTTGAGCGCGCTGAAGACGAGCGCGGTCAGCCACGCGCCGTGGATCATCGGGATCGCGACCATCTCGACGATCACGGCCGCGTAGTTCGGGTGGCGCAGATAACGGTACGGCCCGCCGGAGACAGGCGCCGCGCCGGGCACGACGATGATCCGCACGTTCCACTGCTCCCCGAGCGTGGCGATGACCCAGTACCGCATCGCCTGCGCGAGCAGCGCGGCGGCGAGCGCCGCGAGGCCGACGAGCCCAGGGAACGGCCGGTCGAGCGCGTCGACCTCGAGCGCGCACACCGCGAGGAAGGCGGTGTGCATCAGCGCCATGACCCGGAAGTGCCCCTGCCCGACCTCGACGCCGCCCTTCGCGAAGGCGCGCCGCGCGTTGCGGCGCGAGATGAAGAGCTCGGCCAGCCGCTCGAGCGACACGGCGCCCAGGAAGCCGAGGTAGAGGAGCTCCGAGGTCACCACCGCAGCAGCGCGATCTCCGAGCAGAAGCCCGGGCCGAACGCCATCATCACGCCGTAGTCGCCGGGCCGGGCGCTCGCCTCGTCGAGGACGTCGCGCAGCACGAACAGCACCGACGCGGAGGACACGTTGCCGAGCTCGCGCAGCGAGCGCCACGAGCGGGCGAGCGCGTCCTCGGGCAGCTCGAGCGTCTCGGTGATGGCCTCGAGCACCTTCGGCCCGCCCGTGTGGACGATCCAGTGGCGGATGTCGCCCCGCGACAGGCGGTGCCGCGCGAGGAACGCGTCGACGTCGCGCCGCACGTGCTCGCGCACGAGCGCCGGGACGCCGGCGGAGAGGACGACCCGGAAGCCGGTGTCCACGACGTCCCACCCCATGATGTGCTCTGTCTCGGGGTAGAAGACGGCCTGCGCGTCGAGCACCGCCGCCCCGCCCGGCCGGCCGGCCTCGCGGGCGGCCTGCGCGCCGCGCGCCACGACGGCGGCGGCGCCGTCGGCGAAGAGCTGCGCGGCGATCACGTTCGCCGCCGAGGTGTCGTCGTGCTGCAGCGTGAGCGAGCACAGCTCGACCGACAGCAGCAGCGACGTGTGCCCCGGGAAGGCGCGCAGCGTGTCGGTGACGCGCCCGACGCCGGCCACGCCGGCCACGCACCCGAGGCCGAAGATCGGCGTGCGCTTGATGTCGCGCCGGAAGCCGAGCCGGTTGACGAGCCGCGCGTCCAGGCTCGGCGCCGAGATGCCGGTGACCGAGACGAAGACGATGTGATCGATGTCCTCGGGCCCGAGCCCCGCCCGCTCGAGCGCGGCGCGACAGGCGCGCTCCCCGAGCTCCAGCGCGCACGCGTTCCAGCGGCGGTTCTGCTCGGCGAACGTCGAGGCCGCGTAGTAGGCCTCGAGCGGCAGCGCGAGGTGCCGCCCCCGCACCTCGATCGACCGCCGGACCCGCTCGACGAGCGCGAGCGCGTCGCCCTTGCCGGCCCAGAGCCGGCGCAGCCCCGCGCACGTCTCCTCCTGCGTCGCGTAGTGCGGCGGCAGCGCCGTCCCCACCGCGGCGATCGTCGGCGCAAACGACATTTCCACCCCCTCGAAGCTCATGGCGCGCGGCAGTCTCGCACCGAGGCAGGCGGCCGGCCACGGCCATTTCGGCCGAGCTCGCCGGCGAAGCTTCACCGAGCGTTGCGCGAGGCGCGAGGCCCGAGGAAGGCGCGCGCGCTTCACGGTTGATCCATGCCGCCCGCTGCGCCAGAGGTCTCCCGGGAAGGACGAGCCTCCGGGGCCCCGGCGCTCGTCGCACAGCAGACATGGCTCAAGGTTACCTCTTCCTCATCATCGCCCTCGTCTTCAACGCGACCGCGAACATCCTCATGAAGCTCGCCTCGCGGCGCGTCCCTCCGATGGAAGGGCTGACGCTCGTCGAGAAGGGGCTCGCGCTCGCGACGAACTACCACCTCGTGCTCGGGCTCGTGCTCTTCGCGTCGAACATCCTGTTTTACGTCCTGGCGCTCAAGCGCATCAACCTGTCGATCGCCTATCCGATCATGTCCTCGGGTGGCTTCCTGATCATCTCGGTCTTCTCCGTCTACTACCTGCGCGAGACCCTCACGACGCTGCAGATCGGCGGCATCGTCCTGATCGCGGCGGGCATCGCGATGGTCGCGTACAACATGAGCTAATCCGTCGCGGCGGCTGTGATAGCTTGCCGGTCGCACGTTGCCGTGCGCCCGTGCGCCCGTGCGCCCGCGCCTCGGAGGAAACATCCATGCCCGACCGATCGATCCCGCGCGCCCTCCTCGCCGTGCTCCTCGCGACCGCCGGCTGCGGCAGCGCCGCGGCAGACGACAGCGCGCAGCAGGCGCCCGGGATGACCTGCGACGGCGGGGACCCGATGATCCGGACCGAGCTCTTCTTCGGTCTGGATCGGTTCGACGAGCCCCCCGTCACCCAGGAGGAGTGGCAGGCGTTCGTCGACACGGTCGTGACCCCGCGCTTCAGGGACGGGCTGACGCAGTTCGACGTCGACGGCCAGTACCTCGCGACGACAGATGAGCTGATCCGCGAGGACAGCCGGCTGATCATGCTCCTCCACGACGGCAGCCAGGCTGTCTCGGACAGCATCGAGGCCATCCGCGAGGAGTACAAGGCACGCTTCAACCAGGAGTCCGTGCTGCGGATCGACGAGCCCGTCTGCGTCGATTTCTGACGGGCGGGACATGGCTGTCTCGCCTCTCTGGCGTGAGCCGGTCGGCGAAGATTCTTGACCTGAAGGGATCGCGCGACAAAGCTCCTCGTCCGCTGGCCAGCCCTCGATCACCCACGATCGAGGGCGGCGCCGCGTGGCGCCCGCTCTTCGCTCGTCCGAGGATGGCGCTCGAACCCAAGGCGCTCGACGCGAGCGCCCCCTCGCGGGCTCCGATGAGGCCATGCCCGCAGTGAGGCCGATATGCGATCTCTCTCGCTCTCCGTGCCGAACGCCTTGCTCCTCGCCGGCGCGCTCGCCGCCGCCTCGTGCGGCCGCGGGAGCGATCCGGCGGCTGCCGGCGGTGATCCGGGTCCGCCGCTCCCGGCGCAGGGCGGCGCGGCGGCGGTGCGATCGACCCCGGCGCTGGGCGTCGCGGTGCCGGACGAGGAGCTCGTGGATCAGGACGGCGCGCCGGTGCGTCTCCGCGAGCTCGCGAAGGATCGCGTGCTCGTGGTGAACTTCGTCTTCACGACCTGCACCACGATCTGCTCGCCGATGACGGCCATCTTCGGCCGGCTCCAGGCCGAGCTCGGCGACGCGCTGGAGCGGGAGGTGCGGCTCGTCTCCATCTCGCTGGACCCCGCGACGGACACGCCGGAGCGGCTGAAGGGCTATGCGGAGAAGTTCGGCCGGCGGCCGGGCTGGGTGTTCCTGACGGGCAGCGGCGAGCGCGTGGGCCGGGTGCTCGATGCGCTCGGCGGACGCGCGCCCATCAAGGAGCAGCACACCCCGATCACGCTCATCGGCCGCGCGGCGGAGGGGCGCTGGACGCGCATCGACGGCATCGCGCCGCCCGCGCGCCTGGCCGAGGAGGTCCGGGCCTTCCTCTCGCGATGGCCGGCGGCGCAGAGCGCGGGCGGGCGGCGGCTGGATGATCCATGGCGGAATTTCTGACGCGCGGGATCAGGCCCAGTCCCTTGTCGATCGAGTGCGCCCCTGGGCCCTGCTCCTCCGGTGCCGGCTCAGCGATGCCTACTCCAGGGTCGGAGTAGCCCACTCTCGCCACGCTGACAGGTCGCCAGTCGCCTGGAAGTCGCGTCCTGTCCGGCGTCGCTGGATTGTTGCGCGATCCGGCGCCTCGCCGGCCGAGCTGCTGTCCGCACGATGCGCAGCTGTACGATCGTTGCGCAAGATCTCGTGATCGGGCCGAGGCGTCGAAGGACCTTTGCGGCCACCGCCTCGGCGTTCTCTCGCGACCGGCAGCATGGCCGCCAGCTTGCAATGTCCTCGCGTTGAAGCTCCCGGCGCGCGCCGGGGACGCGAATTCAACGTGACGAGCCACACATCGAGGACAACGACTCATGAACCGATCGCGCCAGAACCGAACATCGCAAACGATGCATCGCCTCGCTCCGCCCGGCGTCCTGCTGCTCGCCGTCGGGCTCTCTCCCGCGTGCGCCGTGGAACCTAGCGCGGACGAGTCCGGCGCAGACGAGCTCCTGGGCGGGCTCGCCGCGGCGCCCGGGCCGTGCGGTGAGCGCTCGAGCGGCAGGACCCTCACCGTCGCTCGCTCGGGCGGCGACCACAGGACGATCCAGGCCGGCCTCGATGCGGCGGCCGCAGGCGATACCGTGCTCGTGAAGGCGGGTACCTACAACGAGAACGTCTCCTTCAGGAGGAGCGGCACGGCCGCGGCCGGTTGCATCACCCTGAAGGGCGAGGCAGGCGCGATCCTCGACGGGAGCGGCAAGAGGGGGGTCGGAATCAACATCTCGAGCAAGAGCTACATCCGGGTCGCCGGCATGACGGTGCAGAACTTCAAGGGCGCCGACACGCCGATCGGGATCGGCGCGAGCGGCAGCTCGAGCTTCCTCGAGATCCGCGACAACGTCGTGCACCACATCGAGAGCTCCGAGGACGCCCACGGCATCGCCCTCTATGGCACGTCCTCGACGCCGATGACGGACATCCTCATCGACGGCAACGAGATCCGGGACTGCAAGCTCGGATCGAGCGAGTCGCTGGTCCTCAACGGCAACGTCACGAACTTCGTTGTCTCGCGCAACACGATCCACGACAACGACAACATCGGCATCGACTTCATCGGCTTCGAGGGCCACGGCCCGGCGGGCTCGGATCAGGCGCGGAACGGCGTCTGCGTGGACAACATCGTCTACAACATCACCTCGGCCCGGAACCCCGCGTACGACGGCGAGCGGGCCGCCGACGGCATCTACGTCGACGGCGGCAGAGACATCGTCATCGAACGGAACAAGGTCGATAACAGCGACATCGGGATCGAGGTCGCCAGCGAGCACCGGGGGAGGACCACCAGCAACATCACGGTGCGGAACAACTTCGTGTCGCGGAGCTACCAGGGCAACATCATGGTCGGCGGCTACGAGACCAGCGTGGGCAACGCGGCGAACATCTCGGTGCTCAACAACACCCTCTACCAGGCCGCCGGCGGCGAGATCATCATCCAGAACAACTCGGACGGCGTGCTCATCCAGAACAACATCCTGTATGCCAGATCGGGGAACGACTACGTGAGCAGCGGCAGCAACAACAGGAACGTGCGCGTCGACAACAACATCTTCTTCGGCGCGAGCCGCAGCTCGGCAGGCGACTTCACCGACCCGCGCGCCAGGTTCGTCGACCCGCGGCTGGTTGGGCCCCCGTCCGACCTTCACCTGACCAGCGGCTCACCCGCCGTGGACGCAGGCATCGATCTGGGCGGTCAGAGCGGGACGTCCGACATCGACGGCGCCCCGCGGACGGGCGGAGCGCGCATCGACATCGGCGCCGACGAGCGCTGAGGCAGGAGCGACGCCCACAGCCGACTCAGGGCGGCGAGCTACCGGACGGCGCGCTACCGAACCCGGCTGGGCTGCTCGGGGCAACCGACGGAGGCTGCAACGGCTGCATTCCACGCGGTAGCGCGAGCTGTCCGAGCAGCGCCCTGGCCAGATTCGAGCGCCTGGTTCCGATGAAGGCGACGTCGTTCAGCACCTGCAAGAAGGCATACTGCTTCACGGGCGCGAGCTTCTTGTACAGCGCGGTCGCGTCGGCCTCGATGCTGGACGGGGTGATCACCGTACCGGTCGCGCTGGCGCGCTCGTGGTTGTTGCTGACGAAATCCAGCGTGTCAAAGAAGGCCGGCGTCGCCTGCCAGGTGCCGTCGATTTTCGTCGCGCTCAGATCCTTGCCGCCGGCGAGCTTCGTCAGCTTGGCCAGCGCGTCCTTGTATTGCGTCTTGCCGACGTTCTGCGTCTTCGATGGCATGGAGCGCATCGAGTCG